>JAUSKR010000010.1 GCA_030649445.1 bacterium | reverse complement strand
CATTTGCAGTCGGGCAAAATTTTTTAATTCAATCACTTCAAATCAAAAAATCCCTTGAAAAGATCAAGCCAATGAGCGGCCGAATGAGAATTATTGCTGGCAAAGAGAATTGTATTTTGATTGACGACACTTATAATGCCAGTCCAGTTTCGGTCAAAGCCGCTCTGGATGTTCTTGAAAATATAAAATATTCTGGCCGCAAAGTAGCGATTCTCGGCAATATGAATGAGCTGGGTAAATTTGCAACGGAAGAGCATCGTCTCATCGGTGAATATAGCCGTGATAAGGCCGACTTAACCGTTTTTGTGGGTAAAAATGCCTTGATTATGGCGAAAGCAAACAGTCAGACTGACAAATTATTGACCTTTGCCAACCGCAGAGAGCTGATCAAATCACTTGATACTATTATTAAGCCAGACGATTTAATTTTGACTAAAGCATCGCAAAATGGAAATTTCTTCGAAGAAGTGACGAAAGCGTTAATGCAAAATCCGGAGAAAGCGCCGGAATTGCTAGTCCGGCAAAGTAAATTTTGGATGAAGAAAAAATAATTTCCAGTTTTCAATTTCCAGTATCCAATTAATTATCATTGATCATTTTTCAATTGAAAATTAATTGATCATTGGTAATTGATAATTGATAATTTAAAAAATGGAGTCGCTATGGATGTCATTAAAGCTTTTTACATCAACCCCGATGATCTGATGCGGATGGCCTGGTTTGCCCTTGTCTCTTTTCTGGTCGCAATTGTCTTAACACCACTTTTAACCCGATTTCTTTATAAAAATAAGATCAGTAAGAGGATTCGGACAAGTGGCGACACACCAATTTATTCTTCTCTTCATCAGAAAAAAGCTGGCACACCGACAATGGGCGGCCTCTTAGTTTGGGTAACGGTGGCGATTTTGACCGCCCTTTTTAATCTATCTCGGTCAGCAACATGGCTACCGCTTTTTTGTCTGGTCGCAACTGGCATTGTCGGAGCAGTCGATGATATTCTCAACGTCCGTGGCATTGGTGAACAGGGTGGAGGACTTAGCTTGAGACAAAAATTTCCAATTTATACTGCCATCGCTGCGACTGGTGCTTGGTGGTTTTACTCCAAACTTGGCTGGAATAGCATCCATATTCCAGCCGTCGGTGATTTCACCATCGGAGCTTGGTATATTCCGCTTTTCATCATTGTCTTGGTCTGGATCGCCTTTGCTTCAAATGAAACTGACGGGCTTGATGGTTTGGCCGGTGGCATTTTTGCTCTCAGCTACAGTGCTTATGCCGTCATTGCGCTGACCCAGGGCCGGACTGGCTTGGCCGTCTTTTGCGCCACCATTGTCGGAGCATTATTCTCATTTCTCTGGTTCAATATTCCGCCGGCACGGTTCTTTATGGGTGACACCGGCAGTATGTCGCTTGGGATGACGCTCGGCGTTGCCGCCTTTTTGACCAACTCTATCATTCCGTTTTTTATCATCACCTCCGTTTTTAGCATCGAGGGCTTGAGTTTTATCGTCCAATATTTATCAAAAAAATTTCGCGGTAAAAAGATTTTTCTATCATCCCCACTCCATCACCATCTCGAAGCGATCGGCTGGCCGGAGTATAAAATTACGATGCGTTTTTGGATCATCGGCGCTGTCTCGACTGTCGCCGGCCTGGCCTTGGCTCTAATCGGCCGGGGAGTTTTAAATTAGAATTTTGACAATTTTTAATACTTAAATTATGATTAGATCATGACATTAACTAAAAAAGATTTACAATCAATTAAAAGTCTCGTTGATGACTCGATCGAGCAAAATAACGAGATAATTTCAGACAAGATTATTTTTGAGGTCAAAAGTATCGTTGATTTTGCGACCGAGAAGTCCGAGATGAAACTTGGGGAAAAAATTGACAAAGTTGCTGATGATCTTGCTGATTTTAGAAAAGAAATGAATCGTGAAATTTCTGATATTGCCGAAACTCAACACGAATTTCTGAAAAAATTTGGTGACCACGAAGTCCGGATCAAGAAGTTGGAATTGAAAACCGGCACTCTGAAATCGTAGCCCACACTTAAGGTCGTTGTGCTGTCATTGCGAGCCCAGCCCTTTCATTTTTTAAGAAAGAGCTGGACGTGGCAATCTATCAATTAAACATTTTATAAACAAAAAATCCTCAGCCATCTAGCTAAGGATTTTTTGTTTGCCTCAATTTGTAATGGTTCTCCCCATTTTGAAGGGGGAGTTAGTAGGGGTTTATTCCTACAAGAATTAAATACTGAGGGGTCAGCCGACCCTGCAAGCTACTTGCGCTGTGCCTTGTGGCATACAAAGTGGTTCGCAAATGCGGGTTGTCGGCTGGGATGTGGGCAGGAGCACTCTTGCAGCAGCATCTTTCACGCATTAGGATAGCGTTTTGAATGCTGAGAAGAGGAAATCCAGTTGCCTTGGTTGCCGGTTTAGCCCACCGGCGGGCTCCCTCTTACTACGCGAGTTTGCGTAGTATATAGCGATGTCAGGACGAGTCGAATTTCATCAACATGTCCTCCCTCTGGCAAGTGAGACCACGGTTCCGTCTCTTGTACTGGCTTGCCGCCAGTATTAGCCAGTATACAACACCGGCGAGGTCGCTTCTTTTGACTTGGCAGTCGCCACTGCCTCATCTGAAGAAGGTTAAATTATTGAATTTCAATAACTCAAACTTTCCTCAGACACTTTACTATTTGGTAATATAACATATTACTTATAATTTGTCAATAGTTACAGAGCAGTCACATTAGTATAAAATAAACTTATGCAACTTGAGGGAAAAAAGATTGCTATTCTTGGTCTCGGCATCGAAGGCGCCGCGCTTTTGGAGTTTTTGAAAAACCGAGTCGCGAGCGTGACAATTCATGACAAAAATTCAGCGGAGAAGATACTCGACAAAGTTGAGGGCGAACTCAAAGAACAAATTCAAAATATTCTTGACGATGATTCGATCGAAAAAATATTTGGCGATAAATATCTGGAAAATCTGGAAAAGTACGACATTGTTTTCCGCTCGCCGGCTATTTATTTCCGCGATCCGGCATTGATCAAGGCTAGATCTAAAGGTGTGGTGATTTCGTCCCAGATGAAACTTTTCTTTGATCTTTGTTCTTGTCCGATCATTGGTGTCACCGGAACGAAAGGAAAGGGAACGACGAGCTCTCTAATATTTTCAATATTAGAGGCTCGAGTTAAAAGTGAAAAGTTAAAAGTGAAAAGTGAAATCCAAGAAGACCAAAATTCAAAATTCAAAATTCAAAATTCAAATATTTATCTGGCTGGCAATATCGGTAAGCCGGCGATCACCTTGATTCCAGAACTGACAAAGTATGACATCGTCATACTCGAACTATCAAATTTTCAGCTGGCTGATCTGGACCGGAGTCCGCACATTGCTGTCGTGACCAATCTTGGTGTTGACCATCTTGATTATCATAAGGATGAGCCGGAAT
>JAUSKR010000059.1 GCA_030649445.1 bacterium | reverse complement strand
AAATTGAAAATTGAAAATTCTGAAAGAGACGGCGAAGACAAAGCGACGCCATTGGAAAAATTTTTAGAACAAGTTGCACTTGTTCAAGATACAGACACTCTTTCAGTTGATGGCGGTGTCGTCACTTTGATGACCCTTCATTCGGCCAAGGGCTTGGAATTCCGGGCCGTTTTTATCGTCGGGGTAGAGGAAGGACTCTTTCCACATTCCCGGGCCATCTCGGACGAAAGCGAGATGGAGGAGGAGCGGCGGCTCTGCTATGTCGGCATCACCCGAGCCAAAGAAAGATTGTATTTAATTCACGCCGGCGAGCGCAATCTCTACGGCCGTTTCCAGTGCAATGAAGTCTCGCGTTTTATTGAAAATATTCCAGATGAGTTGCTTGACATTATTTGATTTTTGAAATGGTTGGTATTAAAATGAAAACAGACTAAAAAAGGTTTCAGATGGCTTTAAACGAAAAAGATTTAGTTCATATAAAAGATATTGTCGAGTTTGCTGTGGATCAGTCGGAAACGCGGATTGAGACAAGATTCGATAAGATAGAAGAACATCTCAAAAAAATTGATGGCAATATTGATGATCTAATCGAAACGAATCAGGCCTTCATTGATAAATTTGGCAATCACGAAGTTCGAATCCGGAAACTGGAAACAAAAGCGGGAGTCAAACCGATCTAATTTTGATGTGAACAAGAATATTGGTCGACCCAATTGATAATTTTTGGAAACTGAGTATAATATCTCAGTCGAAAGTTTTGGCGTTTGTGGCTTTCTGTTTGTTGAAAAATAATGAGCAGTGAGGCATCAAAGCCAAAAAAGGAGGCGGGACGATGTCCCAAATAATGACTCTACCCCTCGGGGTGTTCACGGTCCCGTTCGGCCCAGCTGGCAGTCCTGGGCGGATCCGGGTGTTGATCAGAGGCCACCGTCAGTTCCTCGGAGACGATGAAGAGTTGTTGTCGGAACGGTTCATGGGTGCAGACATCTGGTCGTCAGGCCAGCGAGAACAGGTCGAGCTGATTGCGGTCAATTTCGGGCGTGAACTGCCCAACTTTGCCGCGGTACATGAGGCGGCCATGCCGCTTCGTGAGAGGCAGGGTCTGACACCGGCTCAGTTTCCATGTCTGGCCCGCCAGCTCGACAATCACAATCTGGGTTGGCCGGCGGACAACATGCTCCAGTGGTGGCTAAAGGGCAACTGCCCTCCTTTCTGGAAGATCGTCTCGCGGCGTTTCAGGCCACCAAGGCCGGAGATCCCGTGGCTGGCGTTGGCCGATCCGGCGTCGCTCTGGCGGGACAACGACGGTGAGTGGGCCGTCCCATATATCTGTGTCGAGCGAACCGGCCTCGTTCTGAACGCCCGCTCAGTCAATGCACGCTGGTTCGCGTTCGTTTGGTTCCTGTTCTGCCGCACATGAGTGATCGCCGAGGTTACTCATTCACTGCTCCCGCCCTGTAAGTCTGTGTCTATATTGGCAACAGCATGGGCGGGTTCGTTTTTTTAATAAGCATTGACAGAAATAAGCTATCAGGAATAAAATAAAGATACTCCGAACGTTGAGTGAAAGTGCTCAACAATGGAGGGGCATTACATAACCTATCCGGCGGAACTACTCTGCTGAATGGGCTGAATCGCATCTAATTTTCTCAGGTTGCAAGCAAGAGTATTGAAGCTTTGTTTAGATTTTAATACTTTCGCCAGAAACTAGTTTTGTTGGACAAGCAAATTAGAAGCAGCTAATTTTGTTGTGGTTAATTTAAATTATTTATTGCTATATATAAAAGTGTGTGATAGAAATAAGACGTGAGGAGACATCCGCCGTAGGCGGGTGAAACAGAAGAGGCGTACTTCTAAAACGCAGAAGGTGCTGACCATGTCAGAAGACATGCTCGAAAGCGCACGGAACATGCTCGGCAAGATCGGATCGGCGGAGCTGAGGCTTGTCCATCACTTGCTCGGGAATCTGGCTTCGGAAGACTCCGACACTAGGAGGAAGTGGTTCTGGGCTTTGCCCCGATTTCTTCACGAGGAAGATCCGTGGAAGGGTGCCAGTCCTATCGAGCTCGTGGGCAGGACCGATATCTCAGTCACGCCCGAGTTCACGGCCAGTATCTACTTCCCCCGCGAGGCTCGCGTAAACTGCGAAGGGGTGCCCTTCGAGTACATCAGCGACGGCTTCTTCGACTTGTTGGACAGGTCGAAGTGGGCGAGTTTCGTTCCCGCGACTACTCTGAGAGTTCACCATCAATTCAAGGAGAACTTCTCGGATGTGTTCCCTGTGGCTACAGCTCTCGGCGGCGACGAACTGCTGGTTGTCGAACCCTGCCACATGTACAAGATGATCAAGGCTTCGAGCAACGATCGCCGGGGTCTGATGCACAAGCAGGGCCACTACGGCTTCTGCCTCGCTGACCCAGACACGTCCGAACGTCTGTTTGTGCGCGTCTACAACGCGGTCTACAGGTGGCACGTCGAAACGCCTCGGCCGTTCACGCGGTTTGAGGATGAGGTCAACGGCTGCAGGATGATCGTCACGCGCTGACCGACATCGATACTGAGTTTCACCAGCGGCTCCCTCCACTTTTAGTTCGAGGGGGCCGCGCTTTTTTTGTGGGCAGGCTGAAGCCCTGGGCTACGCAAATTAACGTAGACCAGCATTTATGCTGATTAGCAAGCTAAAGCTTGGACTACACTACACTCTGTAGCGCGGGCTTCAGCCCGCTCACGCAAGCTGAAGCTTGGACTACATTGAAATCCGTAGACCACCCTTTAGGGTGTTGTAACTCAAGCTGAAGCCAGAATTACAGGCATGTGAACCATTGACAAAAATTGAGTCGTTGGTGTTTTTGATGTAATATGAAGATTATGAAATTTAACTTTAAGTTTCTTTTTGCTGGTGTTGCGATTATTCCGATGGGGATCGGGGCGCTCAGTTTTTCATCATTTAATAAACCCCTCCCAACCTCCCCTTCAAAAGGGGAGGGGTTCGCTCTGCCTTATATTGTCGAAGAAATTGCGCCGGACGGTCAGGAGGTCAGACAATATTTTGGTATGACAGTTGATACTGATCCGTTTACAATTTCTGCCAATCTTAATGCTGGACCATTTCCGGAGGATAAATTCAGCGTCTTTCCCGATATTAAGATGGGTATCGGCGGCAAAATTACTCTCTATCGGGCGCCGGAGATTTTTGTGCTTGATGGTAAGAAAAATTTAACTCTGCGAAGCTGGACTGGGACTGTCAGCGAATTTCTAGCCGAGCAAAATATTGAGCTTGGCACTGATGACAAAATTAATTTTGCAGTCACGACGGAGCTGGAAAACGGAATGCAACTGCGGATAGTCCGAGTCGCCCTGACGACGATCGCAGAGAAAAAAAATATTGATTACACTGTGACGAAGAAAAACGACAATACGCTCAATAAAGGTAAAACCAAAATTGAACAAGAAGGTGTTGCTGGCATCAGGACATTGACCTATCTTGTCCGGCGTGAGGACGGAGTCGAAATCGCCCGGACTTTACAGAAAAGCGAGATAACGACGCCCCCGGTTACCGAGATCCAGATCATCGGGACGAAACCGGTCATCACCGGCTGGTGCAAATATAATGATTTAGTTCTAGACGCTTCGATCAAAAATGGGCTTGATCCGGATAAGCTTTGTGCCCTGATGCGCAAGGAAAGCAACGGCCATGCCGATTCTGTCGGCCAGGGCGGCGCTCATATGGGCCTTTTCCAATACGACCCTGGTTTTTGGGCTAGTGCTTCGGCTAAGGCAGGCTACTCTGGCGCCAGCATTCTCGATGCCAAAGCGCAAATATACACGACGGCCTGGGCGCTGATGCATGGGTATAGTGGGAGATGGTAAAAATGAAAATTTCTAATTTCTAATTCCTAATTTCTAAACAAATCTCAATTCTCAAATTAATCAAATCCCAAACGTGGATCTTTCAGATAAAACGCAATTAATAAATTATCTCAAACAAAACGGTCTCTATACCAAGCATGCGCTAGGGCAGAATTTTTTGGTTGACCGGGAGGTTTTGGAAAAAATTGTCGAGACGGCGGAGATAAAGCCAGATGATTTGGTGGTCGAGGTTGGGCCGGGAGTAGGGACATTGACCACCGAATTGATCAAAAAAGCCGGCAGAGTTGTGGCGGTGGAGATGGATGACAGGTTAGCAGAACTAATGTCAAAATCCGAATTTCTAATGTCAAATGAAATGTCCAATGAAGAAAGCCCTAAATGGACATTTGATGAATTTGGATTTAGGCATTTTATTAGAAATTTGACATTCGGATTTAGAAATTCAGTGCTCGAAGTTATCAATGCTGATATCTTAAAATTGAATATTTCAGAATTAACCAAAGATAATCCGGCTTACAAGGTCGTTGCCAATATCCCGTATTACATCACCTCGAAAATTCTGCAATTATTTCTGACAGCGGAGAAGAAGCCGGAAAGTATCACGTTGTTGGTTCAAAAAGAGGTCGCCGAGCGGATCTGTGCTCGGGCAGGTGATATGTCAATTTTGGCTATTTCGGTTCAGGCATACGCTGAGCCGGAGATTGTTGGCATTGTCAAGGCGAGTTCGTTTTTTCCAGCGCCAAAAGTGGATAGCGCAATTCTTAGAATTAAGGATATAGAATTAAGAATTAAGGAGGTAGACGAAAAAGAATTCTTCCACTTGGTCCATATTGGTTTTGCCTCCAAGCGCAAGACGCTGGTCAATAATCTGGCGGCCGGCTTGCATTTGGATAAAGAAAAATCTTTGGCTATAATTAAATCAATCGGATTAAATGAGAATGTGAGGGCGCAGGAACTGAGCATTGGGGAATGGGTCAAGCTGGTACAAATTATTAATTTAGAGTTTAAAATTTAAAAACAATGCTTAATGTTTAAATAGTTTAAAAATTATAAATTTTCTAAATTGTTTGAAAATTGAAAATTTCAAATTGAAAATTATAAACCTGTGAGGGGAAGATGGCTAAAGACAAAGATATTTTTGAAAAAATCGCTGAAGCACCGGCGGTGATGCTCGAAGAAACAATTGACGCAACCAAGAAGGTTGGCGGGATTCTTCACGCTGATGCGCCGATGCGAAAAACAAAGGAATACTGGAATATGCTCGGCCCGGGTCTGACGACTGGCGCGGCTGATGATGATCCATCCGGAATAGCCACTTATTCCCAAGCCGGTGCCCAGTATGGCAATCAACTGCTCTGGCTGGCCGGCTTCACTTTTCCGCTGATGGCGATGGTTCAGGAGATGTGCGCCCGGATCGGTCTCGTCACCGGTCGGGGCCTAGCCAGTAATATCCGCCGGTTTTTTCCCCGCTGGATGTTGCTTTCGTGTACTATTCTTCTTTTTGCCGCCAACGCCTTCAACATTGGTGCTGATCTTGGGGCGATGGCGAAGGCGTCGCAATTACTTTGGCCGAGCGTTAGCTTCACTAAGCTGATTGTCGGCTTTACTCTCGTCAGTTTGTTACTACAAATATTTAGCACTTACAAGCGCTATGCCAAATATTTGAAGTTTCTGGCTCTAATTCTCCTCTCATACATTTTTTCGACTCTATTGATCAAAGGGCTGGACTGGCGTTCGATCGGTCAATCAGCCATCATGCCAACTCTTAGTTTCACAAAAGACCAGATCATTCTGATCTGCGCCATTCTCGGGACGACAATATCGCCCTACCTTTTTTTCTGGCAAACCTCTCAGGAGGTTGAAGAGGAAATACTCGAGGGAGAAACGACCGTCGCTTCGAGACAGGGTACCGACAAGGAAGCGGTCAAAAGGATGAGGGTCGATGTCTGGTCGGGGATGTTTCTATCCAATGTCGTGATGTTTTTCATAATTCTGGCTTGTGCTGTCACTCTTTTTCCAAACGGCATCACCCAGATTAGAACAGCATCAGAAGCGGCTGAAGCTTTGCGACCGCTGGCCGGCGAGGCAACCTATCTGCTTTTTGCTCTCGGAATCATCGGCACTGGGCTCTTGGCGGTGCCTGTTTTGGCCGGCTCGGCCTCATATGCTGTGGCCGAAAGCTTTGGCTGGAAGCAGGGCCTCTTTTATAAACTCAAACAGGCCTACGCTTTTTATGGCGTTTTGATTATCGCCATGCTTGTCGGTCTCGGCCTAAATTTTGTCGGTATCGATCCGATCAAAGCACTGATTTATTCGGCTGTTGCTAACGGCTTAGTCGCTCCGATCGTCCTCATCTTTATCGTTTTGATTAGTAGCAACAAGAAAGTTATGGGTGAGTGGGCAAATCGTCCATTGACCCGAATCCTCGGCTGGCTCTGCGTCCTCCTGATGGCTGTGGCCGGCGTGGCGACGATATATGCGTTGCTGACCTAATTTGCTCTCAAAATAACGAACCCGCCGAGTCCCCGTGTCTGGGGTCAAGGCGGGTCGGCAAGCTGGATCATGAGGCTCATGTGTTCGGCGTTGGTAGACGATGAAGGGTCGGCGATGGCGATTGTGCCGAGCGCAGCCGGTTCGTGACCGGCGTTCTGGCACGGCATATCCTCGGCATCAGGATGATCGCCGAGAGTCCTGTCCTCGCCGTCTCCATCAACTCGTACCCAACCGTTACATAAGGTACAAAACCCAACGGTCTGAAGGGTGGGCATGATTGCATGTTCCTCGGCCACCCAGAATATATAGTATTGTATCGAGAGTATCAAGTGGACAAAGCCACGTTTTTGTGTTAAAAATGGTGAATATGAATAAAGCTGGAACATTATATATTGTGGCGACGCCGATCGGAAACAGAGATGACATCACCCTGCGGGCGTTGGAAATATTAAAGTCTGTTGATCTGATCGCCTGCGAGGACACGCGCCACACTGGCCAATTATTGGCGCACTATGAAATCAAGAAACCGCTCGTTTCCTATTTTCAGCACTCTCAATTGTCGAAAGTTGAGCTCATTATTGACGAATTGAAAAATGGTAAAGATATTGCCTTGGTCACAGACGCCGGGACACCGGGGATTTCTGATCCGGGGCAAGCTCTGATTTGGAAAATCAGAGAATTATCAAGTATCAATGATCAATTATCAAGTAAGGTAATTCCAATTCCAGGCCCGTCGGCATTAGCGGCGATTGCGTCGGTCTCGGGCATGATCGAAAAGGAGTTTTATTTTGCTGGATTTTTGCCAAAGAAAAAAGGCCGACAGACGAAATTTAAGCAACTTTCAAATTTAGATGTTCCAGTCATCATCTATGAATCAGCAAACCGGTTAGAACGAACGCTAGAAGATATCAAGACATATTTTAGTCCTGACTCGGAGGTCTTTATCGGCCGTGAAATGACGAAAATGTTTGAGGAATATTGGGGCGGAAATATCGAAGAAATTATTGCTGATCTAAAAAATCACCAGTTGAAGGGTGAAGTTGCTCTAGTTGTGAAGGGAAATAAGGGGAAATAACGGGGAATTAGGGGAGGATTGCCTTGCTCTTAATGACCGACCCCTTTATTTCCCTTTACCACCCATTCTTTCCCTTTAGATATTTTTCTCTGACTTCTTTCAGAAATTTCTCTTGGTCAAACTCTTCTTTTCTCTGCCGGTCAACGATGAATTTGGCCTGCTCGCGTTCTGAGATATTGCCGCTTGCCAGCCGTTTCTTTTCTAGTGCTTTGATCTGATTATTGAGCATCATCGCCTCGCCGTGGCAAAGACGGATTATTTTTGCCAAGATTTCCTGATCGCCAATTTTTTTATTCTGGCAAAATTCTAGATCACCAATCAGTTCTTCGTGCGAGCCGAGAGAAAAACCGAGAAAACTAATATATTCATGTGTCGAGGTCCGGGCGTAGCCCTCCTCGATATTTCTGATGACACTCCGCATCGATCTCTGCATATGATCTTTGAGATCAGTCAAGGGGTGATTTGTTGCCGGATTTTTGGCCGGCAATGTCGGGATAAATTTTTCCAGCAATTCCAAAATCTCATTGGCCTGAGACCAGGTTCTTAGAAACTTAAAACCGGAGGGATTCGAGCTCGGCCGCATATCACCTAGAGTGGTTAGAGAAAAAAATAAAGGGCGAACATTAGTATTATATCTTGTCGCGATATGGTGTCAAAAAGGGTGTAGGCCGGCCGGGTGGCCGGCCTACGTGGGCGCGAAGAAGATGGTTTCGTCAGCATCGTCGTCGGGTTGGATCCCGACAGGTCGGGCGACAGGTTCGAAGTAGATCCCGTTGCAGTCCTCGCCGGTCTCGGGGTTCATGTGCTCGTCAATGATCCAGACGCCGTTACGCTCGCTCAGCTCAACGTCGTCGAGCCCGCACACCGGACAAACTCCAATGACAGGTTCCATGCGCGTCATCCTTCGAACGCAATAATACGCTTGCAGTATTAAATTGTCAATCGGTACTCATTCTGTTAATATTCAAACTATGAAATATTACATAACCACCCCCATTTATTACATCAACGACATCCCGCATATCGGTCATGCTTATACGACTGTGGCGGCGGATGTGCTGGCAAGATATCACAGAAAAAAAGGCGACGAGGTATTTTTTTTGACCGGTACAGATGAGCATGGTGCCAAGATTGCTGAAGCGGCGGCCAAGGCCGGCAAAGAGCCACAGCAATTTGCTGATGAATTGGTGCCGAAATTTCAAGACGCTTGGAAGAATCTCAATATTTCCTATGACGAATTTTTTCGGACGACAAATCCGGAGCACGAAAAATTGGTTCAACAGTTTGTTTCAACTCTAAAAGAAAAAGGTTTTGTTGAAAAACGGAAATACGAAGGGCTCTACTGCGTTTCCTGTGAACAATTTTATAAAGAAAACGAATTAGAAGATGACAAGTGTCCGGTCCACAAGCGTGAGGTGACGAAACATTCTGAGGAGAATTACTTTTTCTTGCTGTCAAAATTTGGCGATAAATTACTCAAGAAAATTAAATCCGGTGAGCTGGAAATTGGACCAGAGACGCGGAAAAACGAGGTCGTCGGCAAGATCAATTCTGAGCTCGAAGATGTCAGCATTTCCAGGGCCGGTGTCAAATGGGGCATTCCGTTCCCAGGCGATCCCGAGCAGACAATTTATGTCTGGGTCGACGCATTGCTAAATTATTACACAGCAAGCATTATTTATTCCGACAAAACTCTTACACCACCCCTAACCCCTCCTCGAAGAGGAGGGGGACCGGAATGGCCCGCTAATTTACACTTGATGGCCAAGGACATTCTTTGGTTTCACGCCATTATCTGGCCGGCGATGTTGATGGCGGCGGAACTGCCAATCCCAAAAAAAGTTTTTGCTCACGGCTTTTTCACTATCAACGGGGCTAAAATGAGCAAGACGCTCGGCAATGTCATCGATCCAAACGATGTTGTGGCTAAATTCGGCGCCGATGCCGTCCGCTACGCCCTTCTGCGCGAATTTCCATTTGGTGAAGATGGGGATATTTCGGTCGAAAAAATCGCCAGCCATTATAACTCGCTGGCGAATAATATTGGGAATTTACTGCAGAGAACGATTTCAATGATTAAGCGATATAATGTGACTGTCATTTCGACCGAAGCGGAGAAATCTTTAATTGATAATTCCGTACAAGATCTCTCCACCCTCGATAGACCGAGGAGTCGAGATGACAAGATCGTGAAGATTGATCAGGAGCTAGACCAACTCGATTTTATGGGCGCATTGAAGAAAATTGACGACATTGCGATTGCTTCGAACAAAGATATTGCCGACAAACAGCCCTGGGTGCTGGCCAAAGAAAATAAAATGGAAGAATTGAGCAAAGTTTTGATTGAAGCACATTCTAATCTTGGCGTCATTGCCGAGCTACTCGAGCCATTCATGCCAGAAACTGCTGAAAAAATGAAAAAACAGCTCGAATCTCTCGAGCCGGAGCCGTTATTTCCACGATTGGAAGAGTAATTTTTCAGAGGAGAATTATGTCGGAGACCGGATCTCAATATAATCCAGAAGATGATTCGACTACTCATGAGACAGGGGCAGAGGGTGGGGGTAATACACAACAGAATATTGATCAGAATGGCGAGCGACCCGAAGTCGATCTTGAGGAGCTTCGAGCTGAAGGTGAGAGGGAAAGCGCAGAAGGGGCAAGAGTAGCCAGAGAGAGGGTTGTATCCGCTGCTGATTCCGGCTTAATTAAGGGCCAAGACAGTGAAGGTCAATCTGGAGAGAATGGCAGATCTTCTAGAGAACAATTTATTGCTAAATACATGCCGAATCATTTGAGAAGATTCAATCCCAAGAGTTTATTTAATCGTGTGATGAAATCAGCGGTACGTCGATTTATTATCAAGGAGAGTCCGCGAGGGGTTGAGAATATACCCGCAGGAGTTCCGAAAATATTTATCGTCACTCATCAGAAGGGTGAAGGCGAAGCTTTTGCCACGCTGGCGACTTCGCCAGAACATGTTCATTTCGCAACTGCGAATGATGTCAACTGGCGCGGAGGTGGCATCAAACAATGGTTTCAACGACAACTTGGCATGTTACCGGTACGCGAATCTATGAGTAGGCTATCTGACGAAGAAAAGGCAAGAGTCGTTGCTGGCGCACCCGAGGGGGAACAAGAGGCTCACCAGGGAATTGCAGATCGTTCTGCCATTAGCAACACAAACTTTTTTAGATCAGCAGTTGCGCTTTTGATGAGGGGCGAAAACGTTGGAATTTTTCCTGAGGGACTTTTGACTAGATTGAGCGCTGAAGAACATCAGCGAGAAGCATATCCGGGTTTCGCCTTAATTGCCAAAATGTATCGTCAGCAAACTGGTGAGGATGTCCAAATTGTGCCGGTTGCAGTTTCGAAGGGTCGTGTGGTTTACGGAGAACCATTCACGATTCCGTCAGATGTTGATAGAAGTCGATGGGCTGGGATCGGTACAAACGCACTCAGAAATACATCGGGAGAAATTGATCCAAGTCTTGCGGAAGGGTTTAAGCCTTATAATCAAGATGGTTCTGCTGTGTCGGCTACAGCCGAGGAAACAGAACCGACTTCGACATAGCGTGTTTGATTTGTTCTAGCAACAAAAGCACCAAACAGATTGGTGTTTTTTGTTGCGTAACCACCTTAAAAAGCTCTACGTCAAAAATATTGACAAATTATAAATTTTGTGTTATATAAATAATAGTCAACGATGCGTCGTCACAGAAGTGTCGAAGGCTAACGCGTATTGGGAGAGGAAGCCGTGATGAAGAAATGGACCGACTGGAATCGGGTGGCACTGTATCTGCTGGGGACAGTGTGGGGGTGGTATCTCTGCTACCTCTACTCGCCGACGTGGAAGGAGGACGCGCGGAAGGCGCGCGCCTTCGAAAGCGTGATGGCCGTGCCCGAGAGCGCGGGTGCTAGGAAGGCGGTGTGGAACAAGAAGGTCTACTGCGTCGCCTCGACCATCGCTTACGACCAGAACTACTCCGCCTCGGCAGCATGTTTCGGCCTGACTGGTCTCGGCGCGGAGATGGTCAAGAAGCCGGAACAGGCAGACATCGTCGTCTCGCAGACACCCGCCGGAGCCGGTGCGACCGACATCGAGTTCCGGGACCGAACTGGCAAACTGCTGAAGAGCGCGCGCGTTCATAGCGAGAACGAAGGTGATCTGGCTGGGATCCAGTTCGCCTTCGACCTGGCGGACGCCACGCGCAAGAAGAAGTAAGCGGCATGAGCCGCAAGAATCGATCGGGCCTTCACTGGTCCGCGACTGCCGTCCACCCCTACCCGGGTGGCGGTTTTCGTTTGGTAGGATATTTCTAGATATTTATGACCTTATAGTAAAAGGTCTTTTTTTGTATTAGAATTAGGACTAGGTTGAGAGTTATACTTTTTTGTAAATTTAACCTCACCTGACCTCTCCTTGGAAAGGAGAGGAACCATCGGAGGGATTTTGCTTAGTGCATTTATCGCGGCAGTTTGCAGTGCGGGGATCGATACGACCAACAAATTTTTGTTGGCGAAGTTGAAGTTGCCGTTGAAATATTATCTGCCTTATATTTTTGCCTTCCTGGTCGTGATCTCAGGGCTGGTACTATTCTTCGTAAAATCGCCGGTCGGGGTGGGAGCTTTTTCATTTCACTATATTTTTCTTTTTCTGGTCATGATCGCCGCGGCGGTTTCCTGGAATATCCTGATCTCCGAGAGTTTGCAGACAGAACCACTTCATGAATATGAGCTGATTATTTTGATGACACCGCTAATTACTATTATCTTGGCGACGGTATTTTTGCCGGCCGAACGCAACATTCACATCTTTCTGGCCGGTATCGTTTCCTCGCTGGCCCTGATCGCGGCCAAGATGAAGAGCCATCATTTAATTTTATCAAAATCAGCCAAGCGGACCCTGCTGGCCGTCTTTTTCATCGCTCTCGAATCGGTCTTGTTGCGCCAACTCCTGGTCGTTTTTACGCCACCCATCCTCTATTTCATCCGGGTAATTGTCATCGCAATCGTATTTTTCTGGATGTACCGGCCCGATGCCAATGTTTTAAAACACCGGGCTGCTACCGTCGGTCTGATCATCGCCGCCCTTTTTGGTGCCGGACTGATGATCCTCAAATATTATGCCTTTATCAAAATCGGTGTCTCCAAAACGACAATTATTCTCTTGCTTGGTCCGGTCCTGACTTACTTTTCCTCATATTTCTACTTCCGCGAACGCAAAGACTTCAAGAAGGATTTGATTGCTGCTGGCGTCATAATTATTTGCATCGTTTATAGTCTGGCAGTAAAGTGAAAAGATGCCAGTAGATTTTTCATTGATCATTTCTCATTTTTCAATTAATTGATCATTGATCATTTTTTACATTCAATGAAAAATGAAAAT
>JAUSKR010000057.1 GCA_030649445.1 bacterium | reverse complement strand
ACGAGGTGACCGGTTTCAGCCAGTGTTAAAGCCGCTTCGATCGTTTCTAGATCCCGCATCTCCCCGATCAGGACAACGTCAAGATCTTCACGCAAGGCAGAACGCAGGGCGCGGGCATATGAGTTGGTGTCTGAGCCAATTTCACGCTGAGAGATGATGCTTTTCTTGTGATCAAAAACATATTCGATCGGGTCTTCAATCGTGACGATATGTTTTCTTTTTTCAGTATTAATTTTATCGATTATTGCCGCCAGCGTCGTCGATTTGCCGGAGCCGGTCGGACCGGTGATAATGACGAAACCCTGATTGTGCTCGGTAAATTTTTCCAGAATCGGCGGCAGACCGAGCGACTTAAAATCAGCAATCTCCTTGGGCAAGAGCCGGAGTGAGGCCGAGATATAGTTTTTTTGATAATAAACATTGGCCCGAAAACGCATCGAAAGGTAGCCAAAAGAAAAATCAACTTCACGGCGCTGTTTCAGCGTGACCATCAGTTCCGGTGGGATAAAGGTGGTGATAATCTCTACAACATGTTCAGGCGTAACCACCGGTGCATCTGGAATGGCAATTAATTTACCATCAACCCGGACCATGACCGGAACACCGACCGTGATATGCACGTCAGAAGCTTGCTTGGATATTGCAAAATCCAAATAGGTTGCGATTGCTATTTTTTGTCCCTCTGCCATGCCCCTCCGTAAAAAGCTAGTAAGCCTATAAGCCTATAAGCCTATAAGTTGGTAAGCTTGTAAGTTTCTATATCGGAACTAGCTTACTAGCTTATTCGCTTATCTATATTTTAACTCACCCTAATCTTTTACACAATAGTTTGGTTTGTTACATTTTTTACGTTTTCAATTTGGTCATTTTCTTGCTTACCAGCTTATAAGCTTACTGGCTTACAAGCTAATTCGTAATAACCGCTTGATAAACTTCGTCGATTGTCGTCTCTCCGGCAACGGCTTTGAGAATGCCATCCTGTTTCATCGTGATCATCCCTGCCTTGACCGTCGCTTCTTTAATTTCGTTGGCCGGTCTCTTGGCCGACGCCATGTCCTCGATCTCCGGGGTCATCGTCATCGCCTCATATATACCAACTCGACCCTTAAATCCCTGGTTGCACTCTGAACAGCCTTTGCCGTGAAAAAGTTTCAGTGTCGCTGGGATTCTGGCACGATCTTTGGTATTGGCCGCTGGAATTTTGTCCAGCTCAAGCTTGACCTGATCCATCAGGCGAGCCGGCACTTTATACTCTTCCTTGCACTGCGGACAAATCCGGCGGATCAGCCGTTGAGCTACGACCAGATTGATAGAAGAGGTGATCAGAAAAGGCTCAACCCCCATATTAATCAGGCGCGGCAGTGCACCAGCGGTGTCGTTGGTATGTAGGGTCGAGAGAACTAAGTGTCCGGTCAGGGCGGCGTGAACGGCCATACCAGCTGTTTCAGCGTCACGGATTTCACCAACCATGATAACATTGGGGTCCTGGCGTAAGATACTCCTAAGTCCCGAAGCAAAAGTAAAGCCGATGTCCGGTTTGATCTGGCATTGGTTGACGCCATTTATTTCATATTCGACCGGATCTTCCAGCGTGACAATATTGACACCCGGCATACTAATCCGGTTTAGAATAGCATAGAGCGTTGTCGATTTGCCGGAGCCGGTCGGACCAGTCGAGAGAATAATCCCATAGGGCTTGGCAATTGCAGCAATGGTTTTGTCAAAGCAACTCCCCATCATGCCTAGATCTTCAAGTGACAGAATTCCCTGGCTTTTATCGAGCACTCTCATGACGATTTTCTCGCCATGAACCGTTGGCAGGGTTGAAACACGAACATCAACTTCTTTATCGTTAAAGATAGTGTCAAAGCGGCCGTCCTGTGGAATTCTCATTTCATCAATCTTCAATTTCGACATAATCTTGATCCGGCTGACAAAGGCCGGGTGCTGACTTAGCGGCAGTTTCAAAACATCACGCAGTATCCCATCAACCCGACAGCGAATCCGCAGCGTCTTAGCTTCTGGCTCGACATGAATATCTGAGGAGCGGTTGTTGAGAGCATAATCAATGACCGCCGCCACAATTTTTGGCACAGAGCTTTTTTTTGCAAAATTGACCAGATCATCATCGCTCTTGATTTCATGGTCAAGCCAAGCGCCAAGATTTGTGTTGTCAAGCAATGAGACAGATTCCGAGCCATCTTCTGGTTCCGCTTCTGGATTTGCTGCTACTTCGGTCTTGTCATCACTTGTTTCCACCGGCTTGTTGTCATCTGAATTGCTTTCCGCTGAAACTGACATGGGACTTTTCTCCGATACGAGCGGCTGTTTCACGTCATCAGCTGTGGTCTTTTTCTGGTTTATCGCCAATACCTGTTTCTCTTGATTATTGGCTATTTTTTCCGTTTTTTCCGCTGTTTGATCTGTTTTGTTCAGATCTTCGGTGTTTGACTCAACCGTGTCAATTGTCAGCTCGGGACCAGATGAGTTGATAAAGTTTTCCATCAGCCCTCTAAAAGCCGATTTTGTGACTGATTCTTGTCCGGGCGCTTTCCCGACCTTGTCTTCGACTCTGAGGGATGAGCCCTCAGGCTCAGACTCGAATGAGAACGAAGTCGAGGGATTTTGCTCGGAAAATTCCGGAGCCGGGCGGTGGTACGGGTAGTGGGGAATAGTCGCCCCAGCCAAAGGCTGGTCGGCCCCTGGCCGAGGTTTGCCGTCAACAATGTCTAGAGCATAATCAATATCAGATCTTGAAGTGGCAAAAATCTCAAACTTAATGCCGTTTTCCTGCTTGATAAAGTTGAGGATCTTCAAAATAATTGGTGAATCAGGTTGTTCGCAAGCAATCATATAATAATCGCGATTGTTGCGGCCAAAAACCGCTAGACGATATTTGGCCATAAACTCACGGGGGATCTTGTCCAGATATTCTCTTGGAATAGTAAGGTTGCGAAGATAAACGACAGGGAAACGACCTTTCTTTAGGAGTGTATCGCTTTTATATTTCTTGCTGTATTGTTTGAGACATTCATTAAAATCAGCGTCAGAGGTGATAAAAAGCTCAACTTCGAGTTTTTTGTCCTCAAAAATTTTACCCAAACTAGAGCGGAAACCGACCAAGAGATCGGCCGGACGGGAAAGTGCAATTCTGATCAAACCATCTTGCAAGGCAAAAGGAATAATGCCAAATTTCCTAACTAGTTTTTCCGGAATAAGCGTCTTTAGTTCATTTGGTATTTCAATATTTGCCAGTTCGACATAAGGCAGTTTTAAGACGATGCTGTAGGCCTTGTTGATCGTCTCTTTGGTCACAATCCGGTTTTTGATCAAGAAGTTTTCGACTTCACGGTTGGTCCGGAACCGGTCTTTTAATTTATCAGCATCTTGCTGATCAATTAAATCCTGAATAACAAAAACATCCAGGATAGATTGACTGGACAAGGAATTATTTGAAAAATCATAATAATTAGTGGTTGTGTTTGTGTCTGACATTCTAACCTAAAATATTCCTACTACTGCCGCGTAACTGTCATCTCGAGCGGAGCCGAGAGATCTTGAAGTGGAAGAGATCCTTCGACAAGCTCAGGATGACACTCCGTGTCAGATTTCTCCAACCCAGCCCTTTCCAGAAAGAGCTGGGGGTCGAAATGACATTTAAAATGGATTGCGTAAGTGGGACTGACTAAAGAATTATTTTAACTGCTCAGAATTTTAGAGACCGGCGAAGGGGTTGTCTCGGCCCATCTGGTCAGCGGTTGGAGTTAGAACAGGCAGACTTCCAGCATTTTGTTTATCGGCAATTAGTGTCTCCGCGTCTGAGACTAGTCCGGCAATCTCGACCTTCTGATACTTTTGATCGATGGAGGAATTGGTGACGACAGCCGGCTGAGCCGAATTCCAGAGCCAAAAGAAGCCAGCAAGTGTGCCAATCAAGAGGATAACACTACCAAGTGTTCCAAGTGTTTTTGATCTGTTGTTTTGAGGCATGTCTAATCCTTTTTATAATTTGATATAAGTATTACCGCTGTTGTATAATTCAACTCTAAGTGTCATTCTGAACGCAGTGAAGAATCTCCGAGATCCTTCGCTTACGCTCAGGATGACAATTGCGCAACACTGGTAGGTATTATTGAGCAGTTGGGATTGCCTGCGGTGAGCTTGTCGAACCAGTCGAGCTCAGAGATGAAGTGTTGTCCTGCGTGTAGGCTTCTAACTGCAAAGTCATCGCTAATGTACCTTTGTCATCTGAGGCAATAGTCAGACTTTTGACATTGAAAAACTTAAGATTGTTTTCAACACCTTTGACAAAGGCAGTCAGGCCGGCAAAGTCACCGCTGACCGAAAAAGAGACTGCCACAATATTTGAACTTGTGTCCTGTTCCTCGGCTGAGGTTGCTGATGTTGTCGCATCCGTTGTGGTGCTCGTGCCACTAGAGATTTGAAAACTTGGAATGTAGGCCTTGTTAGCACTGGCGATTGCCTCCAGAGTCGTGATGATATTACCGCTGTCCTGATCCTTCGGGATAGCCACAAACATCGAATCAACAGTTCCGCCCAGACTATCAATAGTTGACTGGGCTGTTTTGAGTGATTCAAGTTTGCCCTTGACCGCATCGACTTCATAACTGACCTGAGCGGCATCAGCTTGGTTTTGCTTATATTGGGGTGCGAGCAAAAGCCAACTGACCAAAAAAGCGATGGCGACCAGAAAGACTGCAGCAAAGCTGGATGATTTTGGTTTCTTGGAGTTTTCCATCTTAGTTTCCTCCTTGCGGTGAGCTAGTCGAATCCGCCGGTGTTGTATTAGTTGGAGTCGTTTTCAGAGAAACTGTCTTGTCAATGTTAGCGCTGATAGCAAATTTGACCACCACACCTTTTGAGACATCCTCCGACTCGGATAATAACTGGGCGTTCGAGATGACATTTTTGTCGTTAATTTTCCAGCTCTGAAGCGAAGCCAGCTGCAATGCCGCCGATTTATAACTATCGGTCGTGCCATCGAAACTAAGTTTGCCATCGGAGCCAACTGCTAGATTGGTCACAACGACATTTTTATTGACCCGGCCATAAAAAAGCGGCAAAAAGTCACCAAAGACATATCGGCCGCTTGATGCAGTTTTCAATTGACTGACTGCGGCCTGAAAAGCCGTCGCTTTGGCTTCGACATTGGCGTAGGTCGGAGTTGAAATCTCAGCAATAGTAGCATCTTTTTCACTTTTTTTGTCGGCTAATTTTTGGGCCGCGCTATGGCTCAAAAACCACAGGGAAATCATCGCTGTCAGCGCTAAGACCGCGCCAATCCAAAGCAAAAGAGCCGGCAAATTCAAATCGCTATGCTCCGAAATTCCTTCAATCTCGTCACCGCCGCCACTGTGACTTGGCTCCGGCTTCGGACTGTCCGCTGGACTCGAGTCTGAAATTGGACTCGAAGTCGGGGTTGGGGTTGATGCCGGTTCAACCTTACTATCTAATTGATGTTCTAGATCCATTTATCTCCCTCCTAATCAGTTTATTATAGTTTAATTGAATGTATTTTAAAAAGCAAGAACTTTTTAAAATGGAATCATGAATACTTAACTTAAAATCCGAAATCCGAATATCGAAATTCGAAACAATACCTAAATCCAAAATATTAAATTCTAAACAGTCGCGATTTTCTCTGATTTTCTTAAGATTGAACCAAAAATCATCATCAACTCCGTCGCTTCCTGCAAAAGTCGCTGCCGTTCTTTTTCCAGTTTCTCGTCCTGAATGTCAATCAATCGAAGCCAGAGGATACTTTCCTTTGCCTCTTTACGGCTAATTTTAATTCTCAGCAGAAAATCTTTTTTACTCAACGCCTCATTTGCCTCGATATAATTGGCTGGGACTGAACCTGATGATCTAGCTAACTGCTTGCCATCTTCAATGTTTGTAATTGTTTTCATGAGTTGTTTGATTAAATTCCGGCAATCTCTGGCAAAAATATATGTTCTTTCCTCTAAATCATATTGTTTTGGCTGCTCCATGGCTTTGTTTTGATTTTTTGAATTTAGATATTTGAATTTGTTTCGGATTTCGGATTTCGATATTCGGATTTTTGTGCTAACCAGCCTACGGCTGGTTCCCCACTTCCTTCGTCCCCGGCATGGCCAAATTCCTAAATCCTGGCGGCTGGCTGCTATCAAAAGCCGGATCATAGGAGAAAAGGACAGATGAACTCGGGTTGATTTCAAAATCAGACGCGACGAAAGATCCAGTAAATTCACCATTTCCGAGAGCAGTAAATTTATTCTCACAAAATACCATCGCCTGAACTTTATTATTGCCGTTAAAAGTACAATTACCTCCCAGAGCATTCCCGTTTTTTAGAACGATTATCCCCAGCCGACTATCTGTTGACGGTTCCGCTTGGAGATCAGTATTTTGATTGACTACAAGATTACCGCCATTTATTATGATGGTGCCCTTGCCATGATACGTCGCATCGAAATTTATTGTCGTCGTACCCGTTCCATTAATAACCCAGACTTTGCCATCAGGATATTTTGCGCTATCATCTGGCGTGACTGAGTTCGTAAAAATGGCTGACCCTCCTGCTTGAAGGTAATAATTTGCCCGAAGCGAAAAAGCAGATGCAGTTAGAATGGTCCCACTTCCAGCCAAAGTTGCTAATTTTGCGCTGTATTGTTTGCCCAGTTCACTGTCTAATTTAACTTGCGCTTTCGGATTAAAGGCATAGTTTCCCAGATTCCAACCGACACCATCACCGGTCGTTCCATTGCCCCGCAATAAATTTGCCGAGCTCCAAAACTTTAGATAGCCGAGATCATCACCAGAAACATCACCGTTTATATTGAGCCCACTAAAAAGTAAAGCTGGAATTTCGTAAACAACATCGCCGTCAATAGTTGTCTTCGCTGTCATCAACCTGCCGCCTTGGGTTCCAAATAAGTTGGAGCCGTCAACTCCGGTGCCGAGAATAAAACAAACCGGACCGGCTGTATCAGACAAGCAAGAACTATAAAGTGTTGATTTCTTGAAACCATAACTCGCACTGGTGTCACTATTCAAAATGGCATAATTGCCATTTAATCCACCATAAACTGTCTGGCCATTTATCGTCACAGTCGTGTTTCCAGACATAACTTCGGGAAAACCGCTAGCAGCCCTAGCTTGTGCTACTACAAAAACCACAACTAAAGAAACTGCGATCGAAACCACTGCTATTTTTTTAGAATTGATTTTCACTGTTCTAAGTTAAATTTCCAAATTAAATGTTATTGAACGGTGCACTTATATGTCATCAACTGCGGGTTATTGCTGTTTGCTGGTAAATTCGATATCGTCACAGTTTTACCATCAGGCGCCGGAAGTGCAGTTGCGCTAGTTCCTACTGGTTTAACAAATGTGCCGGAATTAAATTTACAAAATTTTAATGGGTTCGAACCTAGAGGCAGAGTCAGCATCTCGTCAACAATAGTTGGAGACCCAATGTACGAACCGATGGTGAGATCGACTTCGATCGTATCCCCGACCTGAAGAGAGTAAGGATTGAACTGATTGGCAGGAACAAGTCCTGGACGGGAATTCGCAACCAATTTTTTCAAAATTGTCACCCCTCCAGACGAAAGTGCTTTTATGTAAATTCGTCCACCAGAGCCAGAACCAAGGAAATTTGGGTACCCGCCGCCAGACCACATTGACGTTCCATCAGCTGAGAAGCCTCCGTCAGAAGATATAGCAGGACCAGCAGAACCGTTTGAACTAAGATTAACTAATGTGGCTGTACCCTTCAAACTGTTTTTAGTTAATTTATATGAACCATTATCCCCCACGTATCCTGTTGCCGCAGCACTGACACGAGGACTGTTGCCACTGATATACCTGGACATGACTATCTTAATAGTTCCACCTGATCCAGCGCCCCCAAAAGACCCGTGCGGATCACCTTTATTTTTACCATTGTCTCCATTTGCTGAAATTGATGAATCATCCGACATTTCGAAAGTGCCAGCCACCTCTAGCCGAATTCG
Organism: bacterium; assembly: GCA_030649445.1. Taxonomy (GTDB): domain Bacteria; phylum Patescibacteriota; class UBA1384; order XYA2-FULL-43-10; family 1-14-0-10-43-13; genus 1-14-0-10-43-13. The sequence goes on along the minus strand of JAUSKR010000057.1, from coordinate 479 downwards.
ACCACCACCTGACCCGCCAGGTGCAAACGGTCTCGAATATCCGCCTGCAGAGCCCCATTCGAAATTAACATCGTTAGTAATATTCGGGTCATTGTTATAAATAACCCCGCCAGAACTGCCGGAACCGCTTCCAGCGTACCCGATTCCTGCATAACCGGCACCACCACCTAAACATTCATTCTCGTTTCTGGCACAACCATTACCAATTACCGTTCCACCACCACCAACACCATATCCTTTAAGAGCTGTAGAGCTACTCGCTGGATAGCCAGCTTTATCCACATTGATGCTACCGCCACTAGCCAATTTAACTTGGCTGTCAATCATCAGATCAACTTTTCTGAAACGACCAGATCCAGTTTTCTCGTCTGCAAGAGAACCATCTCCATTGGTGTCATCGTTCATTTCTGAAGGATCAAGTGGGTTGTGTGTCAAAATAGCACCGTCTAGCAACTGCAAGCTGTTAAATTCCCTTTTCG
>JAUSKR010000051.1 GCA_030649445.1 bacterium | reverse complement strand
ATGCAAAATTGTTTTGCAGGTTGACATTTTTTTGAAAAGAAAGATTAGCATTTTCAGCCGAAACCGCAGAAATCGAAACCGGAATAAGAACTTCGTTATTTTTGCCATCGAGCATCACAAATAACTGGTCGATCGCACTATCGATGGTTGGTTTGACGGATTCCGCTGTGATCTGCTTGTTCAGTAATTCGAAATTTGAACCCTGACTTAGTGGTACATTCGAACTTTTGACAATATTGTCTTTGACATAACTGGCAGCAAAACTATAAAAATTGCTCTCAGCAGCGATGCTTTTGACCTTGTCTGGTGAGAGTACCGACAATTTAATGTTTAGGAGAACAAAAAAAGTCAATGCTGAGACTAGAAAAGTGATAATTAAAAGATGTGATATAACCTTTTTCATTTGTGGATAAGGATAACTAATATCCCTAATTCTCGAATGGTGCGCGAATCTAATTTATAAAGTTCACAACCCGTTTTATTTTCGCTTCATCTTTTTCAAAACGGATAATCAATCCAAGCTGGAGTGAATTCAATTTAAGATATTCCAAGACCTGGCCAAAAACTGATCTGTAATTATTTCTGCCAACTTTTATCTCCACAACAATTTTATCATCAATCAAAAAATCTAGATAGCGCTTTTTGACCACCTCGCCGTCGATTATGATGGGGCAGTAGAGTTCTCTTTTATAGTTCAGCTTGTTCTTGATCAGTTCTTTTTCAAATAAATCGCAGTATGTTTTTTCCTGCAAACCAGCACCAACAGCGTTGTCTATTTTATAGGCAATTCCGACAAGAATGTAACTGAGCTCTTTGTAGACTAAGTCCGCCACCCCTCCTCCTAAAATATTCGAGCAAAATTAGTGAATTTGAGAAATTCGTTATCCTTATTTAATTCTGGAATGTCATTCTCTTATAAACATTTCTTGTGGCGTCGACGTCACGTTTGCAGTATTTGATGATTTCATCCGTTTTGCCGGCAAGATAAAAGTCGTAAACTTTTGAGCCGTCAATTCCTTCTTCTTTCGGCGAGGCGAGCCCGAGGGCAATGGTTAATTTATGAAGGGAAACACCTTGCGCCCCCCATTTTTCCCACTCTTTCATCGTGTCAAAAATGGGGTTTGAGCGATACCGGGCAAAATTGAGATCGCGGCTCGGCCTGACATTATTGATAATCGAGCGCTTGTAGATAAAGCGTAGGTCAAATTCCATGATGTTGTGGCCGATGAATGTGTCGGCATCCTTGGCAATACCCCAGAATTTCTGGAGAATTTCTTTTTCGTCGCCGGCCAGCGATTCGACTTCACCATCGTCAACGGCGTAGCAAATACAGAGGATCCGGCCGAATTCGCCCTGAAACGAGGTGTTGCGGAAAAAGGAATCAAAATCTGATTCTACTTTTTTGCTATATGCACCGTTTTTGGCGCTCTTGGCTTTTTGCTCTTCCCAGAATTTTTTGATCACTTCCATATCCCCGCCAACCGCCGGCAACGTTTCAATATCAAGATAAAGGTTCATACGGTTTCCTTAAAGTTATTAAGTGTAAATTTCGAACCTGTACCAACAATCGTGCACAATTTTCCTCTAACAACAACGGCTTGCTTATCAGTCAGGGCAACGACAGGATATTTCGTCGTTTTGGCTCCAGTACGCACCGCATCCTCATATTTGTCTTCGTAATGAGCAATAATCAGGAAATCAACGAGACTGAGAGCACTAAGATTATTCAATTTGACGACCTCGGTGTCGTCTATATGTTTCCACTTCGCCGCTTCGTTTGTCGGGCAGGCGACATAGCTACCGGCGCTTAATCCGACATAGATTTTACCATCATCGAGTAAACCATCGATAATTTGATCAAAGCCGCTTTTTCTGATCTGGTCCAGGAGAAAAAAGGTATTACCGCCGTTGACCCAAATAATATCGACATCTTTAAGTTTCTGGTACAAACTGTCTTGATTCTCGCCAACCAAGTCAACTTGCCGCACGATCATACCTAGAGATTCGATTTGATCAACAGCAGATTTTACATAGCTTTTGTCTAGTTCAGGATAAGCCGCCGTCGGGATGAAGGCAACCAACAGTCCTTGCGGGTCCCGGCCGATTAAATTTAGAAAATCCTTTTGCGTTTCCGGCACAACGCCAGCAGAAGATAAAAATAGTTTTTTCATATATTTTTTGGTTCCGAGGCATGGATTTCGAGCGCTCTCCGCCAGTTGGCGGCTCGCTTCTAAAAACCCTCGGTTTTTAGTATTTTCCGACACGGGAAACTCCTGTTTCCCGACCCCTTCCCAGTTCGAATCCACCCTAACTCATAAATTAAATACTAATTCTGGTCGATTTGACCAGCATTAGTATTTGGTTCCGAGGCATGGATTCGAACCATGATACGCAGCTTCAAAGGCTACTGTCCTGCCGTTAGACGACCTCGGACTATATTCAATTCAGCGTTCTGATTATAGCTAAAAAGAGCTGTTTTTACAATAAAATCAAAACACCCCAGCGGATGCTAGGGTGTTACCCCACTGGTTGCCCAGTGTTAGGGCCACAAAGGGGGATTTGCGTCAAAGTAAACCGTAAGCCGGGTTCTGTCCCCAGCTCTTTCTTGCGAAAGGGCTGGATGATGACAATCTATCTAAGCGTGAAGACCATTCACTTCTATTCGAGCAGAATATCTCTAGTAAACTAGACAAAGTGTCTGATCCACTTCACTTGCACCAAACGAGGCTTGCCACAGACGGATGTTGCCATCCGAACGCGTGAGCTCTTACCTCACGATTTCAACCTTACTGTCCAGCTCTTTCCGAAGAAAGGACTGGATTAGCGGTATATTTTCTGTTGCGCTGTTCTCGAACATCGCTGCCCGCTCATTTTCACGAGCATTTTGCTCTTTGGTGCCCGGACTTTCCTCCCATCCCTTTCAAACTACAATGAGTTTGTATTCTGAAAGGGATGGGCTGCCATCTCATTTACTTTAACACAGATATTATACACAAACTTGGCCGAAAAATCAATAGCTGATGACCCATATAATAACCTTATTATATTGGAATAGAAACCACCGGCAGGTTCAATATGCGAGACCTAGTTGATATTGTTTAGTCTCTATCTCATTGGTAGCAGTTCCAAAAGGGATAATTTCCATCGTTTCTTCATCATATTTCCCATTCAGCATCGCTGTGACGCATCTACCAATATGATAGCCAAGATTAACTGGCACAGCATTTCCGATTTGCTTATATTGCGCGCCGACTGAACCTTGAAATTCCCAATCGTCAGGAAAAGTCTGAATTCTTGCATATTCCCGGACTGTGAGTGGCCTGGTTTCATCCGGATGACAACGCTCTGTCTGTTTTTGAGCAGGAGAACAAGTCAGAGTCAAGCTCGGTTCATCCCAGGAAAGTCGCCTAGCTATCCCCGTCTTTCCACCACCCATAAAATAACTTGCCCCCATATATTCTTTTTGCAAAGCTTCCGGCAATTCTCGCCAGTATCCTCCCGGCGAGATCATCGACATTATTCTTTTCTTTTTTTCAGGATATTCTTGGCCGACCGATTGAGGACAGTTATGAAGTGCGTCTCTTAGTGTCAAAATGTAATCTTTTTCTTTTGGGAAAATAAATGGGATGTCAAGATCGTTTCGTATAGCTAAGATAATTAGCCGCTCCCTTTTCTGGGGCACATCGAAATACTGTGCTTTCAAAACTTTATATGCAACGCGGTATCCTATCTCTTCAAGAATATCAACCATGGAGCTGAGGGTTCTGCCGTCTTCGTGAAGTAAAAGTCCTCTAACGTTCTCGCCAATCGCAATTTTTGGCCCTACTTCTTTGATACAGCGAGCAAACTCAAAAAACATAGTTCCTCTGACATCTTCAAATCCAAGTTTTTTTCCGGCCAAACTAAACGCTTGACAAGGAAACCCACCTTCAACAACATCTGCAGACATGCCAGAAAAATCCACTTCTCTGATGTCTCGACTATCAATATTCCAGTCCGGCCTATTGCGCTTCAGTGTTGCTGCTGCGTTTTTATCATATTCGTTTAATAATGTATGATCGAATCCAGCGTTTTCCAGACCAAGAGCAGTCCCGCCGGCACCAGAAAACAAATCGATAACAGTATAGTCGTTTTTTTTCTTCGTTTTATAGATTTGATATTTATTTCCTGATAATAACGAATTGGATCGATTGAAAATTCGGCGTATCTCTTCAACGCCAAACAAACGGTAGTTTTTGTCTGACCGCCTACTCCTAATCAGTCCCTTTTTTTCCCATCGCCTTATAGTGTCTAGCGAGACATCAAGAAGTTTTGATGCCTCTGAAATTGTAACAAAATCGCTTGTCTCCATTTATTAATTATACAGTAACCATTGCATGGGGCATAGGTTATTTATCCACAGGGTAGAACTAGCTAACTAAGTCTGGATATTTAGCTTCAATATCCTTAGATAGCTCATTCACGGTATCATTAACAATCTTCTTGCAATTACATTTCTTTGAGACTTCTTTTAGAGCCACAAATAGATCTTTGTAAAAATCACCATCGCCAACGACCCTCTCCCAAAATTCTTTGCCAATCAGTACTGTGTAATCTTCTTCAACTTTTCTGATGAAGTTGCTTTTTTGACTTGGCTCCCCGTAGATAATGCAGAGAATCAAGTCTTCGTGTCGCATGGCCATGCTATTTGTTTTTGCAATAGCGAGAGCCTTTTTGAAATGATCTTTAATCGTGGATACGTCGTCGTAATTGATAACATTTGGCCCGGCCTTGATCTGACAATATTTTCGTCTACCATCATTTTTGTCAGTAAATTCAATATCGATACCCTTCACAGCAGAACCACTAATTTCGTCAAAAACATTTATGATCATCTTCTGAAATTCGGTTCCGAATATTGTGTTTGGCGATGTGCCCAGTGCTCTTGGATAGATTAGAGACCTAGCAATATTTTTCGAGTCGTTTTTGTCTCCTAAAAAGTTTGCTAAATAAATTATAAGAAATGGATTAATCGAGAACTTATCAGATGAAGACAGTTCCTTTGATTTCTTTTTATGAGCCTCAATTACCTTTAACTTCCACCACTTTTTTACTTTGTCCAAAATCTTCTTTTTAACCACTGGATCCATTTTGCCCACTCTATTAATTGTTATTTTTCAGATTTAGCATAGCACTTTGGATTTAGATAATAAACCAGCCAGCCATCAATACAAATTATATTTGACACGCAGAGAGACATCGGCTGAGCGCTTTTTCCTAGAGCACTTTCTTCAAATATTGTCCTGTATATGACTTCTTTGACTTGGCGATGGCTTCCGGTGTGCCGGTGGCGATGACTTCGCCGCCTTTGTCACCGCCGTCGGGACCAAGATCGATGACATAGTCCGATGATTTGATGACGTCTATATTATGTTCGATGACGAGGACGGTGTTGCCTTTATCGACAAGTGCCGTCAGGACGCCGATCAATTTCTTGACGTCTTCGAAATGCAGACCAGTCGTCGGTTCGTCGAGAATATAAAAAGTTTTGCCAGTGCCGCGATGAGCCAGTTCGGTCGCTAGTTTTATTCTCTGAGCTTCACCACCTGAGAGTGTCGTCGCTGGCTGACCAAGGCGGATATAGCCCAAGCCAACATCAGAAAGAACTGAAAGCTTGATTGAAATCGCCGGAATATGCTGGAAAAATTCCAGCGCTTCATCGACGGTCATGGCCAAAACATCTGCAATGTTTTTACCCTTGTATTTCACTTCAAGTGCCTCTTTGTTGTAGCGTTTTCCCTTGCATTCTTCGCAGGTAATATAGACGTCAGGTAAAAAGTGCATCTCGATTTTCAGGATACCTTCGCCGTGACACTTTTCACAGCGGCCGCCTTTGACATTAAAGGAAAAGCGGCCGGCTCTGTAGCCGCGAATCTTAGCTTCAGAGGTCAGAGCGAAAAGGTCGCGGATAGAGGTGAACATACCGGTATATGTTGCCGTATTTGACCTAGGTGTCTTGCCGATCGGCGACTGGTCAATATCGATGACTTTGTCTAGATTTTCTAAGCCAGTGATGTTGGCAAATTTACCCGGCTCAATTTTGGCCCGATGAAAAACTTTTGATAAATGCCGCGCCAAAATATCATTTATCAAAGTTGACTTTCCCGATCCCGATACGCCGGTGACACAGGTAAAGGTATTGAGTGGAATTGCCACATCAACATTTTTGAGATTGTTTTCTGTCGCATTAATGATTTTTAGAAAATTGCCATTACCAGGACGGCGAAATTTCGGAATGGCAATTTCTCTTTTGCCCGAGAGATATTGAGCTGTGATAGAATCTTCACACTTTTTCATATCTTCGGGTTTACCATTCCAGACAACGCGTCCGCCATTTTCTCCCGCTCCCGGACCGATATCGACAACCCAATCAGCGCTTAAAATTGTCTCTTTGTCATGTTCGACGACAATAACCGTGTTGCCAAGATTTTTTAGATCAATTAGAGTTTTGAGCAAGCGGTTATTATCTTTTTGATGCAAGCCGATCGACGGTTCGTCGAGAATATATAGGACGCCCATCAAACCAGAGCCAATCTGTGTTGCCAGCCGGATCCGCTGAGCTTCACCACCGGCTAATGTCGTGGCATTACGGTCTACAGTCAGATAGGGCAAGCCGACATTGATCAGAAAAGTTGTTCGCTCGCGGATTTCTTTAATAATTTGCTTGGCAATCTGATTTTGTCCGTCGGTCAATCTGGCCGTCAAGTGATCGAAAAAATCATAAAGTTTTTCAATCGTCAGACCGGAAACTTCTGAAATATTTTTGCCATCGATCAGGACGCCGAGAATTTCTTTGCGCAGTCTGGCACCGCCGCAAGACGGACAAATTTTAACGACCATATATTTTTCGATTTCCTGCTTGATGTAGTCAGAATCAGTTTCTTTATAACGGCGAGCCAGATTTGTTATGACACCCTCATACTTTGTTTCGTAACCCTCAATCTTGTAAATTTGTTCATCGGTGCCATACAAGACTAAAGTCAGTTGTTCTTTTGTTAGTTTACTAATTGGAGTGTTGAGATCTATTTTGTGAACTTCGGCGGCTTTTTCCAGAATCCGGAAATACCAGCCGCTATGAGCGATATTGCGGGACCAGGGACGGATGCCACCCTCGGCAATCGTCAATTTTGAATTTGGCATAACAAGGTGTGGCTCGATTTCAGATCTGACTCCTAGTCCCTGACAGACTTGGCAGGCGCCATGAGGTGAATTGAAAGAAAAAGACCGCGGTGCAATTTCCGGCATCGAAATACCACAATCCGGACAGGTGTGTTTTTCCGAATATGGAGTGTCTTTGGCGGTTTCAAAGTCATAAATGATGACCTTGCCATCTGTTTCGGCCAATGATTTTTCGATCGAGTCATAAAGACGGCTTTTGGTCGATTCGTCAATGTTATCTGCCTCCAAAATCAGTCGGTCGACGACAATCTCGATCTTGTGTTTTTTGTTCTTATCCAATTCCTTAGTCTCAGCTTCGTCAACATCCATAATAACACCGTCGACCCGGACACGGGAGAAACCCGATTTGATAATTTTGGCAAAAACATCCTTGTGCTCGCCCTTTCGATCCTCGACAACCGGCGCTAAAACAGCGATCCGCTCAGTTTTTTTATTGCCAGCAATAATACTGTCGACCATCTGCCCGACGGTCTGCTTGGTGACTGCCCGGCCGCAATTTGGACAGTGAATAATGCCGACACGGGCAAAAAGCAAGCGCATATAGTCATAGATTTCAGTAATAGTACCGACAGTTGAGCGCGGATTACGCGAAGCGGATTTCTGGTCAATCGAAATTGCCGGCGATAATCCCTCAATGCTATCAACATCGGGCTTTTCCATAATGCCGAGGAATTGCCTGGCGTAGGATGAGAGCGACTCAACATATTTGCGCTGGCCCTCAGCATAGATCGTGTCAAAGGCAAGTGAAGACTTGCCCGAGCCAGAGAGGCCGGTGATAACAACAAGTTTATTCCGAGGAATTTCGAGCGAAATATTTTTTAAATTATGTTCCCGTGCACCACTGATTTTGATTGAGTCCATATTTTTTCTCGTCTAGAGTCTTGCGGTTACGATGCCCGTTTCGTAGTTCGGTTACGTTCGACGTCGGCCCTTTCACGATACGGGCTTCGTTACCGATAACCGCCAAACGTGAGCTGTGTTTAATAATGAAACGGCACAATTATAACACTCTAGTCAATCTTATTCAAGGTCCAGCGGGCAGAATAAAAAGATCACCTCCGGAAGCGCGGACGCCGCCGGAGGTATGGAGACCCAGGCCGAGAGCCATGAGGTCAGCTGATTGTTGGGCGAGGTCACCCGTTCGGATAGAGCAGGCAGGCCAGTCGCTTGCATTCTTCGAGTAGTGGAACCCAGTCGTCTGGAACCAAGCGGTGAGTGCGCACAAGAGGTTTCAGCCTCCTGCCAAGCGCGACTTTCTCGAGAACGTCTATTTGGAGCTGATGCTCGGCCGACAGAAGCACCTTCTGGATCGATTCGACGGTGTCATCCGGCCGGATTGGCATTGACGTCCAGCCGATGATCGACCCCCGGTCGAACTCCGGCGTGACGCGATGCGCCGTTGCCTCGGTGAAGAGGTCTTCGGACCGACCGGTCTGCTGGATGTAGAGCAGGCGGGCGCAGTGGACACGCCGGCCATACATACCCGGGCCGCCGAAGTCCGGAAAACCGGTGTCGAGCGGACCGGGATGCTGGTTGATGATGTGCCCATCGTAGGCCTCGATGACGTTTTCTGGCGTCAACGGCAACCAGCCGTGCTGACCGATCTGTTCGATGCCCCAGCGGCGAAAGAGACCGATTATCGCTTGTCCGAACGCTTTTGGCGTCGAATAATCGCGCGGATTGCAGACATGAATCCGATCGTCCGGAAGGCCCAGTTCACGGGCTTTCTCGATTGCGCCGATGCCAGGCTTGCTGGCAACAACCAGCACCAGTTCGATCAAATTGTTCAGCTTTCCCCAGAGGCAGGCATCGCCGATCCTCTTCATCGTCGAGCCACCACCGGAGACCAGAGCTGCGAATCGTCGTCCTGACAAGTTCAATTCCCCTTTCCAATTGATTTGATGGCGGCCCATCTGACTATTTTGTAACACTAATATCGGTGAAATACAATTTTTTATTTGCTTTTTGCTTTAATTCATATATATGATATATTCAAATTAAATAATAAGTCATATAAGGAGCTCCATGGAGAACACCACCGACACGATTATCGGCATTAATGTCACGCTGAAGGGCAACCTTCATAACAAAGGTTCAATTCAGGTCAACGGCAACATTGAAGGCGAAGTTCGAAGTGACGAAAATATTCTCATCGGCGAAACTGCCAAAATTAAAGGACCGGTTATTGCCAAAAAAATCGAAATCTCCGGCGAGGTTAAGGGCTTGGTTGAGGCAACTGAAAAACTTGAGGTCAACTCAAGCGGCCGGGTTTATGGTGATATCAATGCTAAGTCGCTCGTTATCAAGGAGGGCGCAATTTTTGTCGGTAAAAGTACTTCGTCTCAGACTCCGGGTGAGACTACTTCTGAACCGGAAAAAAACACGCCAAAAGAATCCACAGAAATTATTGTTGAGCCAGTTAAAGAAAACAAAGACAAAATGGGCTTTTTTGGCAAAAAATAACTGAGCCAGTAGTAAGTTAGTAAGTTGTAAGCAGTAAGTTTATAAACACTCCAATAACTATCAGCTTTCGAACTTACAACTTATTCACTTACAAACTTACACAATGTACTATTATATCTTCGATCTGAAAAAATGCAGAAAGCATTCTCAAGTGACGGACATCAAAAATTATCTAGCAGCGCTAGGCATCTCCGGTGAGTTTACTTATCCATCTGCTGCCGCAACTGTCGAGGAACTGGTTGACTTGGGCCTTTCCAAAAAATACAACACTATCGTCGGGATCGGCAGTGATGAAATTGCCAATCGGATTGCCGCGAAAATGTCTGGCCAGTCAGAGGCGATGGGATTAATTCCTCTCGAGGCCTCCGCTGATCTAGCATACCTCATCGGAACTTCGAATTGGAAAGAGGCAGCAGAAAATTTGCGTTATCGTAAACTCTCTGAGATGAGAATTGGTCTGACTGCTAACGGCAGCGGTTTTTTGACGAACATCAATCTCGATCTCAGAGCCCCGACAGAAGTGACACTGGAATTCCGTGATTATCTAGTCCAAGCTAGAGCAACGAGTGTCTTGATTTCTAATTTTTCTAAAGAAATTAAAAAAATAAGCCCTGACCATCTCGATATTGTGATGAAAAGTGCCGGTCCGAAACAAGCCGGGATATTGGCTAGATTTTCAAGTTTCTTTGGCGGAAATAATGAAAAATTAGGCCATTCACTTTTTCGCGCTCGGTCTCTGCGGCTTTTTACTAGTTCGCAAATTGGTCTCATAACAGACAATTATCTGGTGGCAAAAACACCTCAACTCGTCGAGAGTTCTGATGAAGATCTGCGTTTGATTACTAGTAAAAAAACCGGTTCTTCCCCTTTTTAAGGGGAAGTTAGATGGGGTTTATTAATCGCATCCAGATTTAAAATGACATCAAACCGTCAAAAATGGCTGCGCATCTTGACTGGAATTATTTTTTTCTCGTTTCTTATTTTGTTTGCTACTTATACTATCAAAATAACAAGAGAGGATCAGACTGATGTTTTCAGTGATAGTGTTGTGTCGAATGAGACAATTTCACAAAATAATTCCGATAACACAGCTTCACTACCAACCAACGAAAGTCCTAAAACCGAGACAAACCCGGCCGTGTTGCCGGCCAACCCCAATCTAGATGTCCCCTTCGCCTCCCAAGCACCCTTTGCCGTCTGGGATCCTCTTCACGAAGACGCCTGCGAGGAGGCCAGCTTGCTGATGCTAAAACACTTCGAAGACACGACTTCATTTGGAGGCAACCAAGCTGTCGATGACGAAATTACCAATTTAGTCGCTTGGGAGGAACAAAATGGTTATGGCCCGAGCATTACACTCGAGGATCTATCGATCATAGCAAAAACTAAATTTAATTTGACCGGCAGCGTCAAAATCGCTACGGTCAGCAAAATAAAAACAGAGTTGGCCGCCGGTAATCCGGTCATCGTCGGCGCGGCCGGTAAGATCTTGCCAAATCCCAATTTCCGCAATGGCGGTCCGAATTACCATATGCTCGTGATCAAGGGCTACACGACCACCAAATTTATCACCAACGACCCGGGAACACGGAACGGCGCTGATTTTGTCTATACCTATAACGATCTCTTCAACGCCATTCACAATTGGGACGCGGACAATATTTTGAACGGCGCAAAAGAGTATCTGGTCTTCAAATAGAACATTCAACAATCAATCTTCAACAATCATTCAACAAACAATATCCAATATTCAATTAAATGGACATTGAACAATTGAGAATTGAATGGACGTCGTGTGTTGAGCATTGAAAATTCCCTGTTCGGTGTTGACCGTTGATAAACGTTATGCTATTATAATCTTAAGTTTAAAGGCAAAAAGGAGCCAGAAATCAATAAAAAGACAACCTTTCTGCGATCAAACGAGCAGATCCGGTTCACGCCAATTACACTAATCGAAGAAAATGGTGAGAATCTTGGCATCAAGCCTCTCAGAGAAGCCCTGGATATGGCCTATGAAAAAGGCCTTGATCTGGTTGAGATCAATCCGACCAATCGGCCGCCAATCTGCAAAATTATGGATTTTGGCAAGTATAAATATGATTTGTCCAAAAAAGACAAGGATGCCAAAGCCAAGCGTAAAGTGATCGAACTGAAAGAAATACGTCTGACTTTTCGCATCGGCGAACATGACGTCGATTATAAGGCCAAACAAGCCAAAGAGTTCTTTGAAGATGGCGATATGGTCAAAGTCTCGATGCGTTTACGCGGCCGGGAAAACGGCATGGTTGAGACCGCTCTGACAGTTTTTAGCCGGTTTGCCGAGAAGGCCGGTCTTGATTATGAGAATCGGCCTCGGAAAATGGGGAATCAGATTGTCGCAATGCTGGCAAAGAAAAAGGAAGAAAAACAAGCAAGTAAGCCAGTAAGCTTATAAGCATGTAAGCTATTTGAATAATTTGTATGATTTGTAGCAATTTGTAGTTTCGTAATCATTTGGAAACTAACGATGAAGGTAAAAACACACAAAGCATTGAGTAAGAGAGTTAAGGCCACAAAAACTGGCAAAATTTTGCGTGTTCAATCAGCCTCAAGCCATCTTTTAACACATAAGTCAGACCGAACTAAACTTAAACTGGCTGTTAGCGGTCACGATGCCAAAAAAGTCCGCCAGATGCTGCCCTATTTGTAATATTTGTAATCAATTTGTAGTTTTGTAATCATTTTGGAGACTCCCGATGAGAGTTAAGACCGGCACAGTCAGACATGCCAATCATAAAAAAATTATCAAAGCAACTAAAGGATATGTTGGCCGGCGCAGAAGCGTCTTCAAACTGGCCAAACAGGCCGTTATTAAGGCCGGCCAATACGCTTACCGTGATCGCCGGACAAAAAAACGGACGATGAGAGCGCTCTGGATTATCAAATTGAATGCCGCCGTCCGCACCCAAGGCCTGACCTATTCTGAATTTATCAAAAAATTGACAGAAAAAAATATCACTATCAACCGAAAAATACTTTCCGATCTCGCTGTCAAAGAGCCCACCGCCTTCGCCGCCATTGTCGAAAAAGTCAAATAACTCTCCAAAAAATACTGGGCTAAATAAAAATATCACCACGAATAATTTGAATGGTGATATTTATCATATGTGATTCTAAATTTTAATGTCGCCCTGCGTGCCGTCCCTTTTCTCATCGGGACGGCACGCAGGCGGAGATTGTCCCCCCATCGAGCCGGTCACGTTTCCGACCCGGCCGCGTCTGTTGGCGGCCAGATCTCGATCCGGAGCAGAAGCGATGGGTTCAGCTCGTCGCTGGAAGCGAGATTCCGCAATCGGACACGGTACGTCGCTTCGTCCCTGCCGATCAGCTTGGCCCACTCCCTCTTCCCGAGCTGGCAGTCCGGCTTTTGGTGCCAGACGCTTACGCCCAAGTTCTCTCCGAGATGTGGCACCCAGATCTCAGTGAAATACCGGCGGCTCGCCCGGAGATGAACCGGGCCCTGAAACGGACCAAGAACGGTTCCGGCTGACGCCGCCGTGGTCAGGACGTCTTTGTCGTACTTCCATTCGTTGCCGAAGTCGTCCTTGACGACCAGATCCGGCGGCCAGATCTGGTCAGACACGGTCACCACTATCGACCAACAGACCAGGCCGGCAATGGTTCCCGCCATGAGCAGGACGGGTAAGAGACGGAGGGTTCTCATTGGTGTGCTCCCTTGTCTCGCACAATATCATTTTTGGCCAAAATTATCAACCTCAAAACTCCACCTCCTAGGTGGAGATGATGGCAGAATTTATGGTTCAATTATTATAATGCAACTTCGAAGAAAAAAATCGCCAACCCGAGAACAATCAGAATGTCTGGTATATTAAAAATTGGAATGTTTAAAAGATGTAAATAATCGACCGAGCCGCCGCGGACTAGCCGGTCGACCACGTTGGTGAGCGCGCCGGAAAGTAGAAAAATCAGAGCTATCGGCGAGACATACCGCCGCTTGACATAGATTAAAACAATTAGAATAAAAAATAAGCTGACAAAGATTGCCAGAGAGTTACTACCCAAATTGCCAAAAAAAAATGATTTGTTCAGAATAAAACTTAGCTCGCTCGACAGAATCGTAAAATGAACAATTTCAAGCAATATAGTGATAACTAAAATCGAAAATAATATTTCTAATTTTTGGCTGGTTTTTTTTGGCATTTTGAACAGACCTCGGCGAATGGCATCATCTCGAGTCGGCCTTTTTCGATAAGTTGTAAGCATTTACGACAAGTCCCATATGTTCCGTCTTCAATGGCCTTCAGCGCTACACCAATTTTTTTGAGCGTTTTGGCTAGATTCTCTTCAAGTGTTAAGTTATTTTCATAATCAATCAATTCTAATGTATTGTCGTCATCCCTTTCACCATAATCAGGATATTTTTTGAGTTTAACAATTTCACTGGTTAGTTTCTCCTTCTCAGCCAGTAAAATTTTCTGCTGTTTTTCAACAAAGACATTAGATAATAGCATTTGTATTTCTCTCTCTTTTGGGTAATCGGCGAATTATATAGATCAGAGCGATCACCGCTAAAATTAGACTCGTTATCTGACTGAGGTTGAGGTGCCAAATCAAAATCGCTTCATCCCGCCAGAAATCAATGATGAACCGGCTTATTCCATAGAAAAAAACAAATAGCCAGACAAGAAGACCGCCTTTATATTTTTCTGCTTTAATGTAAATAAGATAGAGAATAATTGCGATTACAGCTACGACAATCCCCTCGAACAGATTAATCGGGAGTATCCCATCGATAGCAAAACGGCTTGATGATAATTTGCCAGCATATTCACCTGCCATCAGATTACCGATCCGACCAAGGAAAAGACCGCAAGCAAAACCAATTGACATCAGATCAAACCATTTTAGAATTGGTTGTTT
>JAUSKR010000056.1 GCA_030649445.1 bacterium | reverse complement strand
TCTTGGATGACTTTGGCTCCGACATAGTACTCTCGGTTGTCTGGGCTGATGTAGAGAGGGGTGTCTTTGACTCCGAGGTAGTGGTAGCTGAGCCAGTATCCCGGCTCTCCAAGGAAGATTTTGTTGAAGGCAGGGTGCGAGGAAATGATAAGGTCTTCTTGCGATTTTTTTTCTTTGACATAGTTGTATGCCTCATTAAAATTAGATTGTGGAGTATAGGCGTAGTAAGGCCGGCCTTTTATTTCGCTCGGATTATCTGACTCCAAGCTGTAAAAAACATTCGGCCCAAGCACACCATGACCGCTGATAAAAAAGACAAATATTATGACAAAAAAATACACAACCCTCCAAAGTTTGTGCATAATTCGATCTGATACTGTCACCATACCATATGCGGACAAAATGTAAAGGGCTGGAGTGATGATAAAGAGGTAGCGGTAGTGGACGAGGTCTGTTAAAAGACCAAAAGCCAATAAGTAAGCGAGTAAGCTGGTAAGTAAGTAAGCGAGTAAGCTTTGATTATTTTTGCTGCGGGTAAATATTGCCCAGATAGCAAAAAGAACGAAAAACCAGTAATTGCGAAGATAAAAATTTAAATAGTAGGGCAGGGAATAGTGGAATTTAATATTTTCTACCAGTGGGATGATGTAGCTAAGTCCAAAAACATTGTCGATCGCAAAGATGAAGATGGCGAGTACAGCGGTGGAAAATACTAAATTTCTGATGAAAAGTGAAAAGTTAAAAGTGTGAAGTTTCGAAAGAGTAAACCAGAGCAGAAAAATTGGCAGCAGGAGATAGGCCTCTGCATGAGTGACGAGCGCCAGGGCTGTCCACAAGATCGTCATGAAAATATTAAAGGCCAGAAGCTTATAATTGTTCTTACAACTAATTGTTTGCCAGAAAAAGTAAATTGCCAGCCAGAAGAATAATTCGAGCAAGGTGTACCATCTTGCTTGACGTGACCAAGCGATCTGCCAGTAGGAAAAAGCGATAAAAAAAGCCGAGAGTGCTGCAACTTTACGGCCAAACCATTTTTTGGTGATCAGAAAAATGGCAATGATAAAAGTACTTCCGGCGATAACGGCGAGTGCACGAAATGAGGCCGGATTTGTCTGACCAAAAATGCGGGCAAGCCAAGACGAAGGGTAGCAGTAGGTTGGGCAACTATAATATTGTCCGGAGTCAAGCACCGTCTTACCTCTGGCGATCGCCGAAAGGGTGGCATTGACGGTGTAGCCCTCATCCATCCAGTAAGATTGATTGCCAAGGTGGAAAAAACGCAAGAAAACCGCCCATGATAGAGCCATTAGGGCAGAAAAAACGATAATAAGACGAAAATACTTGATTTTATTTTTTGTGTATGTAATACTATCCTCAGTTGGAGATACTGGATGTATCTCAAGTTTTGACGATTTTATCCAAGATAACATATTATCGAGAGACTGCCTAGCCGTAAAAGGAATATTATGCAAAAAATTTCTAAACTTCTTTTCTCTCTTGTCCTTTTAACTGCTCTTTCATCTGTCGGTTTTCAGACCGCGCGCGGTTATGGTGAGCAGAACGCTGACGTCAAAGGCACATCAACCGAGGATGATGATTCTCCATCAACCGGCTTAGTTATCCTTGAGGTTATCGGTGGCATTGTTGTCTTAGGTGGTGGCGGATTTTATCTTGGTCAATATTTTAGCAATCGAGGTAAATAAGTTCTCTTTTTTGGTTTTTTGATAATCGCCTCACCCCAGTGAGGCGATTATTTTTTTGATCAATTTTGTTAGATAAGATATAGTTTTGGTATGAGTAAAAAATCTTCAACAATTTGGTTGTGTGAGCAGTGCGGTAATGAATTTAGCACTTGGGCGGGGAAGTGTCCGGCTTGTGGTGAGTGGAATACGCTTAAAGAGCTGAAAGTACTCAGTACTCAGTCCTCAGTACGCAGGGGAGAAGTGGTCGAGAGCAAGAAGATGGCGGAGGTCGAGATTGGCAAAGTTGACCGGACCAAAACCGGTATTGGTGAATTTGACCGCGTTATGGGTGGCGGAATTGTGCCCGGGTCAATTACACTTCTCGGCGGTGAGCCGGGGATTGGCAAATCAACCTTGATTTTGCAAGTTGCTAGCAAGATGAAAAGAGCCCTCTATTTATCGGCCGAGGAATCGATGGCCCAGATCACGATGCGGGCGAAAAGATTAGGATTAAATGGCGACAACATTACTTTGACTTCCGGGCCGGAGATTTCCGGACTTGATCGCGAGATTGAAAAGCTTGATCCGAATTTGGTTATCATTGATTCAATCCAAACGGTTTATCACACAATGTATGATGCGACGCCGGGCTCAATCGTTCAGGTTCGTGAGTGCGGCATTTATTTTCAACAGTTAGCCAAAAAAACTGGCCGCTCAATCATTCTGATTGGTCACGTGACGAAGGAGGGCAATCTGGCCGGGCCGAGAATTCTCGAACACTTAGTTGACACCGTTTTGTACATGGAGGGTGAAAAGTTCTCCGAAGCCAGAATCCTTCGCGACATCAAAAATCGTTTTGGCCCGACCAACGAAGTCGGCATTTTCTCGATGCAGGAAAAAGGTTTGTTCGAAGTCAAAAATCCATCGGAATTATTTTTGTCCGAGAAAACGGATAGCCCCGGCAGTGTCATCACTGTCGCTCTCGAGGGGACACGGCCAATATTGATCGAAGTTCAGGCGCTCGTCGCGCCGACGCATTTCGGCTATCCGAAACGGACGAGCTCAGGCTTTGATTTGAACCGGCTAAATTTGCTGGCAGCGGTCATCTCCAAAAAAACTTTATTCGATCTCTCCAACCACGATATTTATCTCAACATTGTTGGCGGCATGCGGATCAATGAGCCGGCCGTCGATCTGGCCGTCTGCGCCGCGATTATTTCTTCATATAAAAATAAATCCTTCGGACCAAATTCTGTCTTTGTCGGCGAAGTTGGCTTGCTCGGCGAAGTTCGCAAAGTCATCCGCCAGTCCGACCGCGAAAAAGAAGCAAAAAATTTGGGCTACAAAATTGTTGAAAATATTAAGGATGTTGGTGCTCTGGTTGAAAAGTTATCGAAGTAAAAAAAGTAGCTCGAGCTTGGAGCTCGAGCTCGGGTTGCCTCGTTGGATCACAAGGCGATATAGCCGTTGGTGCAGATCTCTTTGACGCCAGCTTCGATGAGGAGGCGGACGACTTCATGGACTTTTTGGAGCTGAACGTATGCAACGAGCTCGTAGAGGTCCATGTATCCTATGGGGCTTGTGGTGATCAGGCCGCTGTCGACGATGTCTTCGATTGCTCTGGTTACCACAATCCAATCTCTGGCTGCAACACTGGCGTGGAGCAGAACGAATTCGTTTCCCTCGATCCGGCCGTTTTTCACCACCTCACTCAGTTGCTCCCTGATGACATTGTCAGGGGACATGTGCCGGTCTGGAAGGTAGAACTTCCACTCGACGTAACGCATTTTGTTCTCCTCCAATCGTATTCGAGTTTTGCCCACCAAAAAACCGCCCGGAGGCGGATTCTTGAGGGGCAGATACGACTGGCTTGAAAAAATTAATTAATTTATTTCCATGTTGGATTATGTTTCACTGTGTTAACACATTGTAACACAATCGATTCAGATTATTTTAACATGAATTTAAGACGAGGAGAATTATTGTTTTAATTTCTTCAAAGCCAAATCATATCCGCCCATACCATAATGGAGCCAATAATTGATTCGAACAACAGTTGTGGTCGAAACGCCAAACTCTTTAGCAATATCCCGAGTGCTTTTGCCCTTTTTGAGATTTTGTGCAATCAGCAAGCGCCGGCTAGCTTCCTTAATTTCTTCGAGTGTCAATAAATCACGCAGAAAAAGAGCCATGTCTTTCGGCTGATCAATCGCGGCTAGAGCTTCATATAGCTTTTTAACCGCCGGCATCTCTAACTGTGGTTCTAATTCTCGTCTCATAATTTCGGAAAACATTATCTGATTATGTTTCACTGTGTTAACACGATGATACAGAATCAATGAACACTTGTCAATAGACGAGGATAAAAAGGATTAAAAGGGAGTAAATAAACCACCCCTGACCCCTCCTTCAAAAGGAGGGGAAAATTATGGTGTCGTAAAGGTGCCGTTGAGCGAGGCGGTGGTGCCGCCGGAATCTTTGGAAATGGCAGTATAAGAGTAACTTTTGCCCGGGACAAGACTTGTCAGGGTGACACTGTGACTGGTGACAGGAGTGTTGCTAGTTGCCTGTTGCAAGGGCAGATTGTTATAGGTGTAGGAAACCGTGCTGTCAGCAGCGACATTTGTCGTCCAGGTGATTGTGGCTGACAACGGCGGGCCGATATTAACTTTTGACGACAGGCCGGAAATAATTAAGCCGGTTTCAGCGATGGTGACTTGGATGTCCGATTTTGCTGTCATGCCGACATTATCGGTGATTTGGGCCGAGAGTTTGTGACTGCCGGCGCTGATCGAAGAAAAATTATAGACGAGAGAATAAGGGCTGGTCAAGCTTTGGCCGATCTGAACATCATCAATAAGATAGGTCACACTCGCAACTGTATTAGGGGCTTTAGCGTCGACGGTTATTGTTGTGCTGTCTGAAACTGTCGCACCATTTGTCGGGCTGGTAAAGCTGATCGTTGGCGACAGTGAACTGACGTCGCATTGTCCAGTCGGCAGAGTGGCGGCCAAGCCGTTCTGTTGAGCCCAATCCCTGACCGGTCCCTCCCAGCTCGGATTATTCGGCCGCTCCGAGTGAAGATCGGCAAAAACTTTGGTCTCAACGAGAGCATCAGCGGTGCCGTCAGGGGCGACCAAGTTTGTGCCTTTGCAAACTTTGATAACCTTATGAACATCGTCCACGTCTTTCGGTACCTGCCAAGTGGCGAAGATATCAGTTGTTGTTTCGGTCGAATACTGCCCCGGCAGTTTGTTGGAATATCGCTCGACCGTGACAGAACGGATACCAGCCGGTTTGGTGAACTCTTCATTTGGTGTGCCAGCGAGAGCTTTTTCAATGAAATCATGAAAGATCGGGGCGGCCAAAACCGATCCGTCAGCGCCGTTTTTCATCGCCGCATTATTACTATTGCCGGTCCAGACAGCGACGGCAATAGATGGAGTGTAACCCATCGTCCAAGCGTCCTTGAAATCACTGGTCGTGCCGGTTTTGACAGCAACTGTCCGGTTGGGGAAATAAAGGGCGGTGCGGGTGCCGAAAACTAAGCTCCGGGCATTATTGTCGCTCAAGATGCTGGAAATTTCATAAGCAATCTGAGGATCGAGAACCTGCTGGCCGTTTTTATGGTCTTTGTCGAAGTCATATAAAACTTTACCGCTGGAATCGGTAATCTTTAGAAATGGCGTTAGATCATTTTTTGTCCCGCCAGTGGCGAAAACAGAGAAAGCACCGGCAAATTCGACTGGTCTGACTTCCCCTGAACCCAAGACAAGCGAGAGGCCATAGCGGTCGCGCTGAGTCAGTGAAGTAATACCAAAGTCGCTAGCCGTTTTCAAAACATTATCAATGCCGGCCAGTGACATAACTTTGACGGCCGGGATATTGAGTGAGTTTGACAGAGCCTGGCGCATTGTGACCGGACCATTGTTCTTGCCATTGTAATTGCGGGGAATGTAGGACGGAGTGCCGCCAAAGTTAGTGGTGAAATCATAGAGAATTCTCGATGGTGAAAAATCCGGTTGCTTGAAGGCGGTGGCATAAGCAATCGGCTTGAAAGATGAACCGGGCTGACGGAGTGAATCGGTGACATTGACATTGCCATCGATTGAGATATCAAAGTAATCTTTCGAGCCGACCATCGCTAGTATCTGACCGGTTTTAGGATCAACTGCCACCAGAGCGCCGTTGCCAGCATTATATTTGGTCAGTTTTGGGACGCCATTGGTGATAGCCTCCTGCGCTGCCTTTTGCTTATTCCAATCAAGTGTTGTGATAATGTTTAAACCTTGCTGTTGAATCGTGTTTTCACCATATTGATCAGCAACTTGCTGAAGTATATACATGGCAAAATGTGGAGCGAGGATCGCATCATGTCTGGCCAGCAAGACTTTGCCGACAGTCGTTGTGTCCTCTTTTTTGGCCGCAGTGGCTTGATCCTTGGTGATTTTGTTGTATTTGACCATCTGATCCAGAACGTAATTTTTGCGGCCGATCAGATCATCAACATGAGTGCCATAAGGAGAATAATAAGTTGGGGCCTGAGGAATGGCGACTAAAGTAGCGGCCTGTGGCAGAGTCAGATCTTTGGCCGGCACACCATAATAAGCTTTGGCGGCGGCTTCGATCCCGCCGGTGGCATTGCCATAGGGGATTTCATTCAAATACATCGTTAATATCTGGTCTTTGTTATACATAAATTCGAGCTCGATCGACAGAATTGCCTCCTTGATTTTACGGGCAATCGAGCGGTCACGTGTGAGAAAAGAATTCTTGACGTATTGTTGAGTGATAGTCGAGCCGCCCCTTAGCGTGTTGGTTCGGCCAAGCAACCGGCTACCAACGGCATTCATAATTGCCAGCGGTTCGATGCCGTGATTGCTATAAAATTTTGGATCTTCGGTCGCGACGGTCGCGTCCTTGACATACTGCGAAATCTGATCAGAGGTGACGATCGTTCTCCTCTCGTCACCGGTTTCGTAGAGAAGTGTCTGACCAGTCCGGTCAAAAATCTTGGTAGACTGGGCCATCTTTTGGCTGGCAATCTTGTCCGGAGTTGGCAGATCTTTCGAAAACCAGGCGAAAGTTAGAGCGGTCAGCAAAATCAGAGCAAGACAGACATAGCCAGTATAAATGAGAACCTTTTTCCAGGTAATTTTTTTCCGCTTTTTGCCAGTGAGTGGATTTTTTGTCAGATCAAACTTAAACCGTTTTTTAGCTGACCTGAACCGGTTTGTAATTGATTTCAGGTATTTACTAAAATCAAATTTCATTCTTAGTCCTTTTCTTTACATTATACGATCAAGTTGGTAGGATGTAAACAATAATAAATTAAAATTCAAAACGCAAAAGTCAAAATTAATAAGTTTCAGAGCTAAATTATGATTTAAGTTAATTGGCGGTCATATTCTAAAGGGAATAACTCATATTGTCAAGCATAAATGGGAAGCTTATGAACAAAGAATTTTTTGAGAGAGGGATCTCGGAGATAATTGATGCTAAATCGTTCGATCTGAAACTCAAGTCGAAGAAAAAAATGCTGATCAAATATGGTGTCGATCCCACCATGCCGGACATCCACTTGGGTCACGCAGTCAGCATGTGGAGGTTGCGCTATCTTCAGGATTTGGGGCATAAAATTATGTTTTTGATCGGTGATTACACGACTAAAATTGGTGATCCATCCGGTCGCAATACTGCCCGCCCAATTCTTGATGACGCGGAAATCAGGGAAAATGCCCGAACATATTTCGAACAGGCCGGTAAAATTATAGACGTCTATAAAGCGCAGGTCTGGTACAATTCACAATGGTTTACGGCGATGCAGTTTAATGACATTCTCAAGCTCACCAGTCAATTTACGGTCGCTCAAATTATCGATCGGGATGACTTTGATAAAAGATTAAAATCCGGTGTTGATGTTGGAATGCACGAGATTTTATATCCGGTGATGCAGGCCTTCGATTCTGTGGAGTTAAAAGCAGATGTCGAGTTTGGCGGCACTGACCAGAAGTTTAATATGCTTGCTGGCCGTCATTTGCAAAAAAAGATGGGGCAAACTCCGCAAGATGTTGTTATTGTGAAATTGCTTGTTGGGCTCGACGGCAAGGTCAAAATGAGTAAGTCGGCCAACAATTACATTGCGATTACTGAGCCGGCTGATTCAATGTTTGGTAAGGTGATGTCAATCC
>JAUSKR010000049.1 GCA_030649445.1 bacterium | reverse complement strand
CTACCGAAAACACTAATATTGTTGATCATAGCAGATCTTTTCCCTCTGCTCGGCATGTACTTGTGGCACTGGGATCTGAACGCCTCACTCATATATTATTGGTTTGAGACGCTGATTTTTACTTTCTGGGTTTTAGTTAGACTTATCCACGTCAGAAGTTTTGTTTTCTTGATTGCTTTTTTGCTTCCCGCATTCATTATTCTATTATTAAACTTCTTTTGGTATTTTGATCTTTCAACGGCCGCGTATGATACCTGGAAAACAGTCAGAAACGGCGCTGGCTGGGAAATTTCCGGAAACATTGATCTTAGTCGTATTTACGCCTGGCTCGCGGCAAATCGAGCACAGATTCTGACGGCTCTTATCAGTTTCAATATCAGCCATGGGATCTCATATGTGAAAAATTTTGTAATTGACAAAGAATACGGCGTTTTTAGTGGTTTCAGAATTTTTTGGATTGGTTTAGCTCGACTTTTCGCAAATTCAATAGTGGTATTTATCTGCATGGACTTGTTTATACGTTATTCATTCGTGATGTTCGGCGTATTTCTGATCATAGCAAAAATCTTGATCGATATAGTCGGCCACATCTTTGAACACCTGCCGAAACCAAAACTCCAGATCACGACAATGCCCCTTTTCGAGCTAGTTGAAAAAGCTACTGATGATATTTTGAATAAACCAAAACAATAGTACGCCTGGTTCTTAAATGATAGAATTGATTTCATTCACTCTCACTTTTTATGACCGTTTGAAAGCGGCTGTTTTTGCGTTATAATGGGGCAGCAATGAACCAAACTGCATTAAAATTTGAAGACGAGAAGATTGATATTTTGGCCGGGCTGAATAAGGCACAGAAGGAAGCGGTGACGCATCGGGGCGGGCCACTTTTAATCATCGCCGGTGCTGGAACGGGCAAAACCTCAGTCATTACCCGACGGATCGCATATTTAATTGAGAAGAAAATTGCAAAGCCGTCAGAAATTTTGGCTCTGACTTTTACCGAAAAAGCCGCCGCTGAGATGGAGGGGCGCGTCGACCAATTGGTACCATATGGCTACACTGACATGTCGATCTCAACTTTTCACGCCTTTGGCGATCAACTTCTGCGCAATTACGCCATCGATCTCGGCCTGCCGGCCAATTTCAAAGTTCTGACTGGTGTCGAACAAGCAATATTCATGCGCCAAAATATCTACGCTTTTGAACTTGATCATTTTCGTCCTATCGCCAATCCGCTCTCACACATTCAGGCATTGTTGTCGCATTTTTCTAGATTGAAAGACGAGCTGATCACGCCAGCGGAATATCTCAGCTTTGCCGAGACAAAATTATCAACAGCTGATGAAGAAGATGAGACAACAGAAGCGAATAAAACTCTCGAACTAGCCAAGGCGTATGAGCGCTATTCCGAGCTGATGATTCAAGCCGGCAATCTTGATTTTGGCGATCAGCTTTTCTTTACCTATAAAGTTATGAAGGAGAACAAAAAAATTCTGGCCGAATGCCAGAAAAGATATAAATATATTCTGGTCGACGAATTTCAGGATACCAATTATGCCCAGAACGAAATTGTCAAACTTTTGGCGGCCAGGGATAAAAACGTCACCGTCGTTGGCGATGACGACCAATCAATCTACCGTTTTAGGGGTGCTTCTATTTCCAACATACTGGACTTCAAAAAAACTTATCCTTCAGCCACTCAAATCGTCTTAAATGAAAACTACCGCTCGACTCAGGAGATTCTTGACGCCTCATACAAGCTCATACAAAATAATAATCCCGACCGGCTGGAGATTCAGAACAAAATCGACAAGCGGCTGTCTTCCAAACGCCACGGTACCGCTCCTGAATTACTTTTTTGCGACAATCTCTCCTGTGAAGCTGATACAGTAGTCGAAAAAATCAAAGAATTGAAAGAACAAGAACATTACAATTACAACGATTTTGTCCTGCTGGTCCGGGCCAATTCCCAGGCCGAACCATTTTTACAGTCTTTAAATGTCGCCGGCATTCCCTATATCTTCACCGGCGCCTCGAGCTTATTTGCCCAGCCAGAGATAAAAATGCTTGTTGCCTTTCTGAAATGTCTGGCCTACACCGACGATTCTCTGTCTCTTTATCAGCTTGCTACTTCAGAGATCTATAATATTAGCCACGACGAACTGGCTGAATTTTACACTCTGGCCAAGCGTCAAAACCGACCACTGCTAAAAGTATTACTCCGTAATACTTCTGGCCTAGATAATAAGTTTAATTTTACAAATTTGAGCACTTTGATTTCTGACCTTGACAAATATTCTAGCCAAAAAAACGAACCGGCTGGCGAGGTTCTTTATACTTATCTCAAAGAAAAGAATTATTTGAAAAAGCTAACCGAAACCAGTTCGGTCGAAGATGAACTTAAGATTTTCAACATTGCTAAATTTTTTGACCGGATTGCTCAGTTCAATCACTCGAGTGATGAGAGGGGAGTGCTGGCATTTCTAAATAGTTTAGAATTAATTCTGGAAATTGGCGATGAAATTATCTCCTCTGACATTGACCGTGACATCGATGCCGTCAACATATCGACTGTCCACGCCGCCAAGGGGCTGGAGTATCAAGTTGTCTTCATCGTTAATTGCGTCTCTGACCGCTTTCCCGGCCGTCACCGCCGTGATCCACTACCACTGCCAGCAGAATTGATCAAAGAGAGATTGCCCGAGGGTGACTTTCATTTGCAGGAAGAGCGCCGGCTCTTTTATGTCGCCGCCACCCGTGCCAAGAATTACTTATTTATGACTGCAGCCGAGGATTATGGCGGCAAACGAGCCAAAAAACTGTCGCAATTCGTTCTTGAGCTTCTCGACGAAACTCACCCGGTCAAGCTCAAGCATAAACTCTCAAACCGCGAAAAAATTGAGCGCTTTCAGAAGGTCGTGCTGAAGCACAAAAAGCTGCCAAACAAGTTCACTGCCGACATTATCAGGTTATCCCGGGCGATGATCGATGATTACTACACCTGCCCGAAAAAATTCTATTTTGCCCATATTGTCAAAATCCCATTGCTCGAAAACCATTATCTAATGTATGGCACGGCTGTCCATGCGGCGCTCGATTATTATTTCTCCAAAAAATTAAGAGGTGAAACCCCAACTCTTGAAGAACTGGTCGTTCAGTTCGACACCGCCTTTAAAAATGTTGGCTTTATCACCGCCGACCACGAAAGTCTCCGCCATCGGCAGGGGATTGAGACCTTAAATAGATTCTATGCCGATGACCAAAAAAACCCGACCATTCCAACCGAAGTCGAAACACCTTTTGAATTTGCCGAGAACAAAGTCAAAATCAATGGCCGCTACGACCTGATCACAGGTGTGAAAGAAAATTCCGAGATTTTGGATTTTAAGACGTCAAATGTGACTGATCAGAAAGATGCCGACCACCGGATCAAAATTTCAACCCAGATGATGATATATGCTCTGGCCTGGTATGAAAAATACAAAGTTATCCCCATGACGACTTTGGTTTTCATCGAGTCTGGCTTAACGGGGTCGAGAGTTTTTAATATGAAAGAGCTTGAGGAGACGAGGACAATGATTTTCGACGTTGCCGCTGGTATCCGCAAAAACGATATGACGGCTCAGCCGGATTCATTTCAGTGTAAGCAATGCCCGTACAACGACATTTGTCCGGAGAGCAAAGCGTAAAATAGTTAAAAGTTAAAAGTCAAAGGTTGAAAGTTTAGCCCATTTAGACGGGCAGAGCCCCGGACCAACCTCTGGGAGGTAGTCACGGGGCTCGTGTAACGACAACGGCCTGCTGGAGCTGCTGACAGAAACTGTCGGGCGAGATCGCCCGAGACGGTTTGAGCAGGTAGTACCCGCTGAAGACGTTGAGCGCCCTCAGCTCGTCTGCTGGCAGAGGCTGTACAACCTGCATTCCGAGATCATCGGCCTTGACGAGAGCAGCCTCCAGCTCGCTAGGCATCAGTGTGTTCGATGTTGCGATGAACAACACCTCGTTGTCCTCTACCGGAATGACCCGATAAAGTGTGCAGTACGGTGCGCTTATGGCTCTTCTCCCTTCTGGATAGCACCTCGATAGCAACAAAAAAATATTGCCATTGAGCTACTAGAGAATTTCACACACAAGGAGAAATTATAGACTCATTTTTCCGTTTTGTCAATGGTGTTTGGGCTTTGTTCGGATTGAATTTTCTGGTATACTTACACTTGCATTGATGTCATTCTGAGTGAAACGAAGAATCTTATAAAAGATCCTTCACTACCGTTCAGGATGACAAGTTAGTGATAAAATTTTGAATGGAGGAAAATGGCAACGACAATCTTATTGGTATTAGTTTTTCTCGCCCTAGTCTATTTAATTTACACATTTTCCAAAAACCAGAAGCCAACCGAGACTGGTGTGGAGAAAATTCTACTAGATTCACTTGAAAGAGTCCGAACCGAGGTCAGGGACTCGACCGACAAGAGCCGGGTCGAGATGCAAAACAAGCTCGACCGCATTTACGACCAGGTCAACCATAACTTGGCCAAATCCCACGACACGATTCAAACGCAGTTTGCCCAAAGTTCGGCCATTATCAAGGATGTGACAAAGAAAATGACTGAGCTGGGTGAGACCAACAAGCAGATTGTCAATTTTGCCGATCAGATGAAAAGCTTAGAAAACATTTTGAAAAATCCAAAACAGCGCGGAATTTTAGGGGAATACTTCCTTGAAGCTCTGCTGGCCAATGTTTTCCAGCCGTCTCAATACAAGATGCAATACAAATTTGCCAACGGCACGATTGTCGATGCGGCCATCTTTTTTAACGATAAAATCGTGCCGGTCGACGCCAAATTCTCGCTCGAGAAATACAACAAAATTATGGAAGAGAAGGACGAGGAGCGCCGGTCCGTTCTGGAAAAAGAATTCAAGCAGGACATTAAAAACAGAATTGATGAGACGGCCAAATATATCGACCCGCGCCAAAATACAACCGACTTTGCTTTTATGTTTATACCGGCCGAGGGAATTTATTATAATTTGCTAATTTATAAGGTCGGGACGATTGAAATAAATACCAATGATTTGATCGAATACGCTTTCAAAAAACATGTTATCATCGTCTCACCGACATCTTTCTACGCCTACCTTGAGACCGTTCTCCATGGCCTCAAGGCCTTGAAGATGGAAGAATCTGTCAAAGAAATTCTCGTCAGAGTTGGCGAACTTGGCAAACATCTGGGCGCTTTCGAAACACATTACGACAAAATCGGCTCGAATCTCGGCGCGACAGTCAATGCTTACAATAATTCGTCGAAAGAATTTAAAAAAATTGATAAAGATGTCTATAAATTATCCGAAGGAAAACAGGGCGGGGAATTGGACCTCGGATTGATCGACGGGCCGGACAAAGAGGGATAAGTTAAAAGTTAAAAGTTAAAAGTGAAAAGAAATAGAAAAAACATCGTTGTCAACATTCTAATTATTGTGGTTATGCTAGTAACAGGGATTTTTGCGTATTCAAAAACTCACCAAACTATCAAAAAAGTGGCAGCTGATAACACTTCTAGCAATTCAGCCGCATCGGTCAGTGCTCAAGCCGATATCGCCACTCCACCAGTCGAACCACCTAGATTAACATATACCGGCAAAATTCCGATTCTGATGTACCATTACATTCGCGATTATACCGACCAAGGTGACCCAATAGGCGTCGGACTGTCAGTTTCACCAGCCAAATTTGCCGCTCAATTGGATTATCTCAAATCAAAAGGATATCAGACGATCACTTTCCGCGATGTCGAGAAGAACATTGTTCCCGCCAAATCAATTATTTTAACATTTGATGATGGTTACATTGATTTTTACCAAAATGCTTATCCTGAATTGAAGAAGAGACAAATGACGGCTGTTTCATACATTGTCACGGGTTTTAATGGCGGCCGCTATATGAATAACAGCCAGATCAAAGAAATCGCCAGCTATGGCATCGAAATCGGTTCTCATACTATCTCACACCAGAATCTCGCCACAATCTCTCTAGCCAAAGCCAAAAATGAAATTACTGACAGCCAGCCAATTTTAGAAAACATCACTGGCAAACCTGTCATTTCCTTTTGTTATCCTGCCGGCAAATTCAATGACGCGGTTGTTGCACTTGTCAAAAATTCAGGATATAAATATGCCACCACGACAAAAAATGGGCTAGCTGATTTTACCGATCCGCTCATACTTTCCCGCTATCGCATCGGTCCGGACACTAATATTGCCTCACTCATCAAATGATAAAACTTATCGTCGATAAAAAAGATCAGGGCATCCGGCTGGATCAATATTTATTTCAAAAAAACCCCGACTACTCGAGGTCGTATTTTAGTCATCTGATCAAAAATAAATTGGTCATTGTCAATGATTCAGTAAAAAAAGCCAGCTATCGCATTGAAACAGGGGACAAGATCAAATTTGATTTAATCGAAAAACAGGCGCTTGGCCCGATTGAAGCGGAAAATATTCCGCTGGATGTTATTTTTGAGAACAAAGATGTCGTTGTCGTGAATAAGCAAGCTGGACTTGTCGTCCATCCGGCGACCGGCAACCATAGTGGGACCCTTGTCAATGCTTTGGCCTATAATTTTCCGCGGATAAAAGATGCTGTTATCGAGAAGGGGAGCAAGCTATCTGAATCAAGGCCCGGCCTGGTTCACCGGCTCGATAAAGACACGTCCGGAATTTTGATAGTTGCCAAAAACACAAAAGCGATGATCAGTCTTTCGAAACAGATAAAAGACAGAAAAGTTAAAAAGAAATACTGGGCCATTTGCGGCGACTGGCCCAAAACTGAAAAAGGCCGGCTAGTTAATTATCTCGGCAGAGATTCGAGAAACCGCAAATCTTATACCGAGGTTGGCAAGGAAAAGGGGAGAGAAGCCATTTCCAATTTCAGAGTAATTAATTACTTCACGACAAAAACAGGCGAAAAAGTTTCGTTGATTGAATTTGATATAGAAACCGGCCGGACACATCAAATCAGGACTCAGGCCAAAATTGCCGGTTTTCCGGTTCTCGGCGACACAGTCTATAACTCCAAGAAAAGCTTAACCGTCTCAAGACGACTCGGGATTGAAAGGCAGATGTTGCATGCGAAGAAGCTTTCAATCATTCTGCCCGGCCGGGATAAACAACAACATTTTGAAGCGCCTCCACCGGCTGATTTTTCTAACACACTCGCAAAACTAAATCTGGCTGACTAGTTTCTTCTTAATTTGTATGAAAATAATTAGCCAGTGTTGACTAATTATTTTTTGTTATGATAAGTTATGAACAATACAAAAAAATTAATAAAGGATTTTTTATGGAAAGAGAAAGGGTCACAATCTCAATCAAGAAAAGTGTTCTTGATAAAGTAGATCGAGTGATTGACGGGACATCAATCAGAAACCGTTCGCACGCCATTGAATCTTTGATCTTAAAAGGATTAGGAGCAGCTGATACAAAAGTTGCTGTTGTTTTGATGGGCGGGGATGATGCTCTAAAATCAATTCCAAATGTCGAAAAAGCGCTGTCGAATCTCAAAGAAATTGGCCTTGATACTATAAACATTGCCACTGGTTTCTTGGGTGATAAAATCAAAGACAAGCTTGGCGACGGTGCAAAATATGGACTCAAATTCATTTATAATGATAAAGGTGAAGGATCTGGTGGCGCCCTGGCTGTTTTAAAAAAAGAACTGAAGAGCACTTTTATCGTCATCAACCACCACAAATTTTCCGACTTCAAGATGAACAGCTTGTTAGATTTTCACAAAAAACACAAATTTACTGCAACCATCGCCACTGATGATATTGACAGTCTGTTGGGAATCTATATTTTTGAACCAGAAATTATCAATTATCTGCCAAAAGGTTTCTCTATGCTCGAGGATGATGTTTTACCTAAATTAATCAAAGACGGCAAAGCAGCAGTTTGCCCGATAATCTAAGTTGACTATTCCTTGCTATTATACTAGAATAATGACAAAGGTTAGTAGGAGATTTTTTGAATGAAAACAAGGCTTTGGATATTGTTTACTACGATCATGGTTCTTGTGATCTTGGCCATGCTGATTGATATACCTGTAAGCCCGGGCTGGCTCGGTGGTGACAAGACCAAAGCACAACTTGGTCTTGATCTTGTTGGCGGTACAGAATTGATCTATCAGGCTGATCTCTCTACTTCAACAGATAAATTAAAAGATTTGAATAATCTCGAGAGTGTTTTTAGCCAGCGAATCAACGCTCTTGGAGTAGCTGAACCAAATATTCAAACATCTAGTGGTGATAGAATTCTTATCGACCTGCCGGGAATCAAAGACATCAATAGTGCGATTGCGAAGATTGGCCAAACTTATGAGCTTAATTTTATGACCGTCGGGACTGAGACGGATGGAATTCAGCTCAAAGACTATTATGATCAGGACTATTCATACCCGGGTTTTTGGAAGAAATCCGATCTGACCGGCCGCAATCTGACAAAAGCCGATGCCACTTTTCAGAGCGAATCGACTGGAGTGGCGGCCTCAGCTCCGGTTGTCTCGATTCAATTCGATAACACCGGAACAGAGAAATTCCGTAGCTTGACCAAGGATAATCTCAATAAACAAATTGCCATAGTTTTAGATAATAAAATTGTTTCGGCGCCAAATGTCCAGACTGAAATATCCGATGGTCAGGCGGTCATAACCGGGTCTAAAGACATCAAAGAAGCTCAAGATCTGGCTAAACGGTTAAATGAAGGTATGTTGCCGGTGCCGACAAAATTGATCGGTCAGCAAAATATCGGCGCTACACTCGGTAAGGACTCTTTGAAGACTAGCATTGTTGCCGGCTTGATCGGACTATTTCTTGTGTCAATTTTTATGATCTCTTATTATAAATTTCCCGGATTAGTGGCAATGTTTGCTCTGACTATTTATGCCATTTTTGCACTAGCTATTTATAAAATTATTCCAGTCACTATGACGTTGGCCGGCATCGCTGGATTTGTCTTGTCTATCGGTATGGCAATTGATGCTAATGTCCTGATTTTTGAGCGCCTGAAAGAAGAGTTAAAGAGCGGCAAGGAACTGAACCTTGCCTTGATCGACGGTTTCAGGCGAAGCTGGAATTCAATCCGCGACTCGAATATTTCTTCAATCATTACTTGTTTGATACTTTATTATATTACCGGATCCGGACCAGTCCGCGGTTTTGCCCTGACTCTGATGATTGGTATCGCCATTAGTTTATTCACCGCCATCACTCTGACTCGAACGGTTTTGTTACTATTAGCCACTAGCCCGCTAAAGAGGTTTATCAATGTATAGAATAATCAAAAACAGCTGGATTTGGTTTACCTTTTCAATCGTTCTGGCTGTTCTCTCGATCATATTTTGGGCGGTTTTTGGCCTTCGTATCGGCATCGATTATAAGGGTGGTACAAATATCGAATTTCAATCCGCTGAAATAAATAGAATTGATCTGGCGAAAAATGTTTTGGACACTGAGGGCTTTACTGGTTATCAGACCAAAGACAGTGGTACTGATCAGGCAATCATCCAGCTAAGAACCCTGTCGAACGACGAACATGTCAAACTGACTGCCAACCTCAAATCAAAAATCGCCGATTATACTGAAACAAGCTATAACACCGTCGGTCCCGTTATTGGTAAAGATCTAACAATAAAATCGATCTGGGCCGTGATAATTGCCTCATTCGGTATTATCATCTTTGTTGCTTTTGCTTTCCGAAAAGTACCAAAACCTCTGTCGTCATGGAAGTTTGGCGTTTGTGCTGTCATCGCCCTCATCCATGATCTTTTAATTACGACTGGTTTTGTTGCCCTGACTGGCCATTTCTTCGTCTGGATGGAAGTCAACGCCCTGTTTACAACTGCGCTTCTAACTATTATGGGCTTCTCTGTTCACGATACTATTGTTGTCTATGACCGGCTCCGTGAGAATTTCATCAAGAACCCGAAAAAAGATATCACTATTTCAGCTGAAGAAAGTATAAATCAAACAATTGTCAGATCGATCAACACCTCGATGACGACGATCATCGTTCTTCTGGCGATGCTTGTCTTTGGCAGTTCATCTATCCGACAATTTATTTTGACTTTAGTCTTTGGAATCATTATTGGAACTTATTCATCAATTTTCAACGCCACACCGCTTCTGGTCTGGTGGCACAAGAAAACCGAAAAAGCTAAATAATTTTAGTTTGTGCAGAGTCCCTTGATTAAACTCGAGATAAATAGGCCCGTTCGACTTTGCTCTCTTCGAGTCTGAGCGACGAGGTCGCTAGACCTCAGGCTTCGATTGAACTCAGCTTGACCTGAGCAACGTCGAATGGTCAGAGTCGATGACATGGCAGGGGAGTGGTCAATTTTATTTGTCATTCTATTTTTTACCGGAATAAAATCCCGATAAATCAGGCGGTGCTAATCTTTCGGAAATATAAAATAACAAATAGATTTGCAAAATAAACCGACAAATATAATTATATAAAAATACTACTGTTAAAATATCAAGTCGCGGAATTGGCGTAATCGAGCTCAAATTGACGGACTAAGGTACAAATTATCACACAAAGTATGAATAATGCCTCAGAATCGA
>JAUSKR010000035.1 GCA_030649445.1 bacterium | reverse complement strand
CGACAGGATCCTCGCGCCTTGCTCGATCCACCCACCGGTGGGCTCGCAATGGCTCAGGATGACAATATTGTGGGCAATCCAACTCCCGACTCCCAACTCCTAACTCCCAACTACATCACCCAAGAAATCGTCCGCCAGTATCGTCTCCACATCAACCGACTCCGTGATAAAAATGGGGCAGAGTTAAAAAAGTCGACTCAAAACTATCATATCCTGGCGCTTCGCTCATTCCTGCGTTATTTAGCCTGGCGCGGCATCGCTTCTCTTTCACCAGAAAAAATTCCCGTTGCTAAAGCCGAGGATCGCAAGATTAATTTCCTTGAAGCAGTCGAGGTTAAAAATATTCTCGGACTCCCCAGCACCGGGAGTGACTCAGAATCGAAAGACAGGGCAATTCTCGAACTCTTTTTTTCAACCGGCCTTCGGGTGTCTGAGCTAGCCGCTCTAAATGTTGACGAAATTAATTTCGAGCGCGGTGAGATTGTCATACTTGGCAAGGGCAAAAAAATCCGGCTGGTTTTTCTCTCACCTGGATCTATTGATCTCTTGTCTCAATATTTGGTCGAGCGTGGAATTGATCCACATTTGGTTTCCAAATCTAAAGATGAGCCGCTTTTTCTGTCAAACCGCGGCACCCGTCTGACTGTCAGATCGATTGAACGGATGGTCAAAAAGTATGCCAAGCTGGCCGGTATCACCAAAAAAGTCTCGCCGCACACTCTGAGACATTCTTTTGCT
Organism: bacterium; assembly: GCA_030649445.1. Lineage (GTDB taxonomy): Bacteria > Patescibacteriota > UBA1384 > XYA2-FULL-43-10 > 1-14-0-10-43-13 > 1-14-0-10-43-13. The sequence continues at coordinate 8,357 of JAUSKR010000035.1, read as the reverse complement.
ACTGATCTTTTGATGGCTGGCGCTGACATCCGCAGTGTCCAATCGATGCTTGGCCACTCCTCGATTAGCACGACACAGATTTACACTCATGTGACTGACCAGCATCTTCGAGACACTCATCAGAAATTTCATGGCAAATCATTGGAGGACAACGGGGACAAAAGTAAATAGTATAGAGTACCAGTGTTGCGCAATTGTCATCCTGAGCGTAAGCGAAGGATCTCAGAGATTCTTCACTGCGTTCAGAATGACATTTAGAATTGAATTACGCAACAGCGGTATAGAGTATAAAGTTATAAGTATGGAACAAAACAAGATAACAAAATTAGAGGACATTATCGCGTGGCAAAGAGCACGCGAGCTTTTGAAAATGGTTTACGATTCAACAAAAAACTTGCCTAAATCAGAAGAATATAATCTCAAAAAACATCAAAGAGAGTGCGTCAGAAATATCCCCGGAAATATTGGTGAAGGTTTCGGCCGATTCAACTATCAAGAATGTCTGCAGTTTTACCGTATTGCCAGAGGCTCATTACACGAATTAAAAAGCGATGTCTATTGTTGTTTTGATCTCGGATATTACGACGCAAAATCTTTTGAAGATTTAATTGATAAAATTGAGGAAGTAAACAGATTGCTCAATGGTCTAATCAAATCTTCTGTGCTGATTAAATTTAAAAAATGAATTCAGATGTAATGAATTCATTTTTTATGCTCAATATACTTATAACTCCATACTCTATACTTCATACTATTTATTTTCCCACATTTCGAAAACCTCGACCTTGACGGTTTTTTCCTCTGGAAGATCTTCAGTAATCTCTTTTTTAATCTCCCAGATTCGATGTTCTGGTGAGTTGATAACAACTTGTGTATCTTTGTCTTCGATTTTTTTGATTTTGACTTTGGTTTTCATGGTAAGTTCCAAAAGGATTACGAACCTACAAATTGATTACAAATATTACAAATAAATTAGGAAATTGAATGATTGTATCAAATAAATCATCTTTTGTCAATGGTGGTGCGGGGGTTGATCGTGTCGTAAGATTAATATCTTGGCCACTTTCTCGACTGAAAGCACTATGTTAAAATAACTGCTATGGTACAGAAAGACTATTCAAACAAGGCTAATATTACAAGAGGAGCAGCGAAGAACAGCCTTCTTTTTCATATATTGAAATGGCTGTTAATTATTGCAATCGTCTTGCTCGCGGTTGGTTTGATTACCAAGCCAATTAGAAAAAATTGGTCCAGTGATTATCTGGCCCGTGGCAACACTTATCTCGATCAAAAAAAATATCTTAGCGCGGAACTTGAATACCAGAAAGCTCTTTATCTGTATTCAGACAACACGGAGGCGCAAAAAAATCTTGATTTAGCGCAAAAAGCTGAGATTGATGTCAGTGTTCTTGAGAGTTATTACCAGAAAAGAAATCTTGATTCACAACTTGAATTATTTATTAAAGCCAAAAAAATACCAGCGACACCAGCAGAGGCGGTCAAAATTTCCAAGGAGTTGATTGAGGCGAATGAATACCAGCTGGCGATCATTCCGGCCAAAACGGCGACGGAGATGGATAGTAGCTACGAAGATGGTTGGAAATATTTCGGCATTGCCGCGTTGTATTCCAGTCAAAAAGTTGAAATCAGCGCGACGGCCAAGGCAAAATATTCAGATGAAGTTACGACAGCTAAAAGTCATCTAAGAGAGATACCGGAGATACTCAAATAAGTACAGCTCACGTCAAACGGCCGTCGGTAACGAGGTCAGTATCGAGGTTCGTCTGTCGGTATCGTCCACGAATGACGTTGCCGTTTATCGATACGGGTCTCGTTACCGGTAAACTCTAGACGAGCCCTAATGACGGTCTTTCCCAAACCTGCCGATTAGTTCGCTTCTGGCAATGTCGCGGTCGGAAAAGGGGACAAACTCGTCTAGGCCGATGGCCATAACTTCCTCGGCGCCCTTGCCAGTCAGCAGGACGACATCATTTTTCTTCGCTTCTTTGATTGCTTTGTGGATGGCCTGACTACGGTCGAGGACCTTCCAATAATTGCGGTTTAGCCGCCATTGATGCTTGGCGCCGCCGCGGTGAATGCCCTCGGCGACCTCTTCCATAATAGTAACTGGGTCTTCGTCGTAAGGATCTTCGTTGGTAAAAATAACCATGTCGGCGTAATGGCCGGCCAGAGCGCCCATAATTGGCCGCTTGGTCTTGTCGCGCCGGCCGGTCGCACCCAGAACGGCGATCAATCGTCCGCCGCTGTTTTTCATGCCATCGACGACCGTTTCATAAACATTTTTGAGTGAATCGGGGTTGTGAGCGTAATCGACGATGACGGTGAAATCCTGACTCTTTGAAACTTTGATCGGTTCCATCCGGCCCGAGACAAGCAGGATGCTTTCCAGACCAGCTTTGATTTTTTCCGGATCGAGATCGAGAGCAAGGCCGACGCAAAAGGCGGCCAAAGCGTTTTGGACATTGAAGATGCCGGGAATATTTAGTTTTATTGTGACCTGGCCATGATCGTGGACAATCGTCGTCGTCACGCCCTGTGGTGCAGTCAGAATTTTGCGGGCGATAGCGCCATGATCAACTGACCGCTTGATCGAATAGAGGTACTTTTCAGCTCCAGGCAGAGAATAAAACTTATTCCAGTGTTGGTCGTCAGCGTTGACGACAAACTTTGCCTGCGGATTTTCCCGGAAGAGTTTTAATTTTGCGTTCAGGTAATGTTCCATTGTTTTATGATATTCCATGTGCTCGCGTGTCAGATTTGTGAAGACGACAGTGTCGAACTTAATGCCGTGCAAGCGATGCTGGTCAAGAGCGTTGGAAGTAGTTTCGATGATAGCGTACTGACAGCCGGCCTTGACGGCTTTTTTCAGAAAACTCTGGACGACCGGGGCGGGCGGGGTCGTGATCCAGCGCGATTTTGTTTTGTGCGGGGTGATCTCAGTATCAATTTTGGTGTTGATCGTTGTCTCCATGGCGTTCTTGATCCCATTAGCATCAAGAACAGAGGCAATCATATTACAAACCGTCGTTTTGCCCTTGGTGCCAGTGACGCCAATAACCTTGATTTTGTTGGCCGGTTGACCATTGATGATAACGGCAGAAACAGCTTCGAGCTTGTGAAACTGGTTTTTGAGGGATTGGGGGATGATTTTGGAAAGAAACTTTTTCATAGGTTGTTGTTATTGTCATCCTGAGTGAAGCGAAGGATCTCCGAATGAGAGATCTCTCCAGTTCGGGTTTAATAACTCGATTAAATTGTTTTTCTTTTGTCGTGTCCAGCCCTTCACTCGTTTTTCCGCACTTAATGCATCATTAATCTCATTAAATTCCTGATACCAAACTAGTTTATTGAGATTATATTTTGAACTAAAACCAGAAATTATTTTATTTTTATGTTCGAACATTCTTCTTTGAAGATTATTGGTGACTCCAGTGTACAAGACTGTATTAATTTTATTGGTAATTATGTAAGTAAAATACATAGAGATTCTTCGCTTGCGCTCAGAATGACACTTGGCGTCGCCTGATTTTTTCAGCCATCTTGAACATTTTATAAACAATCGGCTTCAAAATGAGATCATAACTGCCATATATTTGTCGCTCCGTGCCACCGAATTGTTTTTTGAATCTGGTCACGCCGACCCAGGGATGATTGGGCGCATCTTCCGGCGCGATGCCGAAAAAATCGTATGTCTCGAAGCCCTTCGATCTGGCTTCCTTAATTATTTCAAAATGCAACTGATACGGCGCCATCAAATTTTTATACTCATCGCTCGAGGCGCCATAGAGGTAAATCGCCTTTCGGTCAGAATAAATAATTATTGCCGAAGCTAAGGGTCTTTCGTCTAAATAGACCGTGAACAGCTCAGCATAACCACTTTTGCCGAGGATTTCAAGTAGAGAGTCAAAATATTTTTTGGCGCGGTAGCTGATTTTGTGCCGTTTGGCCGTGGCGGAGTAGAGATTAAAAAAACTATCAAGCTCTGGGCCGGTTTTATTGGTTTTGCCGACAGTCAAATTATTCTTCTCCGCGACTTTAATATTATAACGCCCCTTCGACTTCATTTGCGCTAATATTTCCGCTTCGGATTTGGTTAGATCAAGGATTAAAGTGTGCTCCGGCTGCATTTCTTCGAAGGATTTGGCATAGTTCTCAGTACTCAGTACACAGTCCTCAGAAGAAGCCACGGGAACATCTAATTCCAACCGATAAAATATCGAGTTGTTCTCCTCGCCAATTTTCCGAACTTCAGTTTTAAACTGAGTACTGAGTACTGTGGACTGAGTACTTTTATCCACCATCGGTGAATAGAGCATCGAAAAACCAAGCGGTAGGTTTCGCTGCAAAATCAAAACGTTATTAACGCGGTAACTTTTGGTATAGCCGGTCGCAAGCTTAAGTTCTTCCCATTCAGGTGATTGAAAGACGTTGTCCATTGATTTCATTTTAGCATCTTTTAATCCTGTATTCGAGTTGCTTAAAAGAGTAAAAAATGGTAGAAATAAATACCATGAACACGAAAAAAACCATTAGAATTTTAGCCATAGAGACAAGTTGTGACGAGACGGCGGCGGCAGTGATTGGTGAAGAAAATGGTCAGCCGGTTATTCTGTCGAATATTATTAGTTCTTCTGTCAATCTTCACGCTGAAACCGGTGGAATTGTACCGGAAGTAGCGTCGAGAGAGCAGATGAAATATATGGTTCCGGTGGTGTCGCAAGCACTCATAAATTCGAAGCACGAAATTCGAAACTCGAAACAAATTCAAAATCCAAATGATCAAAATTCAAAACCGGTTTCGGATTTCGATATTCGGATTTCGGATTTTTATTCTGAAGCGATATTTGAGCTTCAGAATAATATTACTCACATCGCCGTCACGGCCGGACCGGGCTTGATCGGATCGCTTCTTGTCGGGTTTAATGCGGCCAAGACGCTGGCTTACGCACGGGATTTGCCGATTATTCCGATCAACCATATCGAAGGACACCTCTACTCGGCTCTCGCCGAGGAATTTAAAATTTCCAATTTAAAATTTAAAAACAATGACAAAATTGAAAAATTAAAAAATGAAAAAATATTTCCTGCTCTTGCATTAACGGTCTCGGGTGGGCACACGATGCTGGTTTTGATGAAGAATCACGGTGATTATGACATCATAGGCCAGACGATCGATGACGCAGTTGGAGAGGCCTACGACAAGGTGGCGAGATTGTTGGGGTTAAATTACCCCGGTGGACCGGAAATTGCGAAATTGGCAGAACATTTTAGAAATAGAGTACACAGTACACAGTACTCAGTACCCAGCCAGGATAAAAATCCTGAGTACTGCGAACTGAGTACTGAGGACTCACGATCTCCGATCGTTTTTCCTCGTCCGATTATTAATGACGGGACATTTAACTTCTCATTTTCCGGCCTGAAAACGGCTGTCTTGGTCAAAGTTAAAAAAATAATGGCGGAAAACAATTTGCAAAGCGCCACAGACATTAATTTGAGAACGAAAGAAGAAATTGCCGCCGCGTTTGAGGAGGCGGTCGCCGACGTTTTAACATTCAAAACAGTTAAGGCGGTCGAAAAATATTCGCCCCGAGCCGTGATCTTTGCCGGCGGCGTTTCGGCCAACCATTATTTAGTTGAAAGTTTAAAGTTATCTCTCGACACAGCTCGAGACAGGAAAGTTAAAAGCATAGAACCTGACATTCAATTTTTAACACCGCCCAAGGAAATGTCGGGCGATAATGCGGCGATGATTGGGCTGGCGGCTTATTATCATATTCAGCGCGGCGACGTCTCAGATTGGAGTTCGGTCAAAGTTGATGCCAATCTGAAGTTGATCTAAAGCCCTATTTATTTCCACCACCCCTAGCCCCTCCTCGGAGAGGAGGGGAACCGGGCAGGGATGACAAAAAGTAGTCGTGGGCGTATAGTTATCTTGTACTCAAAAAAGCAAATGTGCATTTTTTGCACACATGCCAACTGTTGCAAAAATTGCAACAGTTCAAAATATTTATAAGATTTCGATGGCAAAAAAAGAAGAAAAAATTGTTATTTATCGTGCTAAAAGCGGAGACATCAAAGTTTCCACTCATTTTGTTGATGAAACGATTTGGTTGACTCAGCAAGAACTGTCAACCTTGTTTGATATTGATAGAACGGTAATTACCAAACACCTCAATAATATTTTTAAAACTGGAGAGCTTGAAGAAAAAAGCAATGTGCATTTTTTGCACATTGCTAATTCGGACAAACCGGTAAAGATGTACAATCTCGACGCCATTATTTCCGTCGGATATAGAGTTAATTCGAAAAAGGCGACGGATTTTCGCGTCTGGGCGACGACGACACTGCGGAATTATTTGACCAAAGGATACGTCATCAATCAGAAACAGCTCGAGACTGTCCGAAAAAATTTTCTCGAGGCGAGGCAGTTGCTACTCTTGATCGGCGAAAAAGCCAAATCGGAGCTATTGCAGGGACACGAAAAGGATTTGCTCGACTTGGTCGGGGAATACGCCAAAACACTGGAACTGCTCGAAGAATATGACCAGGGCGACATCAAAATTAGCAAAAGCAAAAATCCGGTCAAATTTGAAATTTCCTACGATGGCGCGCTAGAGCTGGTCGGCCGCCTCAAAGAAAATTTAGCTCGGCTAAAACTCAATGTCTATTTTTTTGGGACGGAAAACGGCGAAAAATTACGTTCGATTATCGGTGCTGTCAATCAGACATTTGGCGGCGAAGATTTGTATCAGGGTGTGGCGACCAAAGCGGCCAATCTCTTTTACCTCGTCATCAAAGATCATCCATTTACCGATGGTAATAAAAGAATCGCCTCCGTTTTGTTCTTATATTTTCTAGGTAATAATAGTTTTCTTTACAAAAAATCGGGTGAGAATAAAATCACCAATTCGACATTAGCAGTATTGGCTTTACTTGTCGCGGCGAGCGATCCAAAAGAGAAAGAAACGATTGTCAGTTTGGTAATCAAATTGCTGGAGGAATTCTGATGGCGACACAAATTATTGATTCACTCGCAAATATTGTCACCTCGACGATCGATCATGTCGGTTATTTTGGTGTCTTTTTTTTAATGTTGCTGGAAAGTTGTGGCGTCCCGATGCCATCAGAAGTGATTATGCCTTTTGCTGGTTTTGTCGTTGCTACAGGCAACATGCTTCTGCTCCCAGTGATTATCGCCGGAGTTCTCGGCGATGTCTCCGGCTCAGTCATTGCTTATTTAATTGGTAAAAAAGGCGGCCGTCCCTTGATCGAAAAATACGGCCGCTACGTCCTGATCTCCAAGCATGATCTCAACTTGGCTGACCGCTGGTTTGCAAAACACGGCGAACTAACCGTTTTCCTCGGCCGGCTTCTGCCGGTTGTCCGGACATATATTTCATTTCCGGCCGGCATTTCTGAGATGAAATTACCGAAATTCATTCTCTACACTTTCCTCGGTGCTCTGCCCTGGGTCTGGCTTTTGGCGTATTTAGGAACGAAGATGGGCAGTAATTGGGGGTTGATCAGAGAAAAATTACATAATTTTGATCTGGCGATTGTCATTGTTCTGGCCGCACTATTCACTCTTTATATTTTGAGGCACATAAAGCACAATAAGATGGATAAGTCTGATATGTCCGATAAGTCTCAGAATTAAAAAATCCGCCTTGAAGCGGATTTTTTAATAGTTCTATTTTAAACGGCGCCGGGCATTGCTGGTGGATTTTGAGTCGGCCCCGAAGGGACCCCGCCCCAAGGGGGCCCCTTTGGGGTTGGGGGAGGCGTCGTAGTCGGTGCCGGGTTTGCGGCCGGAAGCGGTCCGGCGATAGAAGAAGAAGTTGATGCCGACGGCATCGCTGGGGCAGGATAAGATATCGGAGTCGACGACAGAGACGGTGAGACTGTCGACGCAGGAGTTATCGGGGCATCCGGCTCATCAACAGGACCGAAGATATCTTCGACCGATTCATCGTCTCCCTGAGCCGGTGAAGTTGTGGTGGTGCCGGCTGATAGTGAAGGAACACTTGTCGAAGATGAAGTTCCTTCTGGAGCTGTTATCGATGCTGGCTGGGACGGAGACGCCAGCGGTGAAGCCTGAGCACCGTTGTTGGCCATCGTTGCCGACGGCGCAGAAGTCTCATCCAATGTCGGGATTGTGGAGATGGGTGTCGAGGCATCGGAGCTGCCGTTGTCTAAGTCTCCTGATAGCGGAATGATTGGACTTTCTGGAGCAGGCATTGAATTTAATGTAGTTGCTGGAGCAGTCGCCCCTTGTCCTTCAATTGTGTTATCAATACCTCCGTCAGTTCCGGCTGCATCTGAATCAGCATCCG
>JAUSKR010000055.1 GCA_030649445.1 bacterium | reverse complement strand
TTATTGGCGGATACAACTCAAACCAACTCCTTCGCCATATTGATTGGGATTTAATTAAAAAAAATCCTAAAGTATTCTGCGGCTACTCAGACATCACAGCACTAAACAACGCTATTTACACCAACACCGGTCTTGTTACTTATTCCGGCCCGCACTATTCAACTTTTGGTCAGAAGAAGTATTTTGACTATACAAAAGAATATTTCCGGAAATGTCTGATGAGCAAATCACCATTTGATACTGAGCCAAGTCCTATCTGGACCGATGACCCTTGGTACAAGGATCAGAACAACAGAAATCCGCTTGCCAACCCGGGAATGCTGACCATCAATGAAGGCACGGCCGAAGGCACAATTCTCGGTTCAAATCTCTGCACCTTCAATCTTCTTCAAGGGACTGAATATTTCCCAAAGCTCGACGACTCAATTCTTTTTCTTGAAGACGACGATGAATCATCAGTTGATACATTTGACCGTGATCTGCAGTCTCTTATTCATTTGCCAGACTTTGCCAAGGTAAAAGGTTTAGTCATCGGCCGGTTTCAGAAAAAAAGCAAGATGACAAAAGAGCTTCTGGCCCAAATTATCAAATCAAAAAAGCTACTTGATAATATTCCAGTCATCGCTGAGGCAGATTTCGGCCACACCGATCCGCGGATTACTTTTCCGATTGGCGGGACTGCCAAGATTGAGGCGTCAGATCAAGCCAAGATTCAAATCATCAAACACTGATAGCAGGCTATTGCCAATAATTTGTCAAAGTGGTACTGTACTAGCATGGTCACAAATATAAAAACAACAGCTCGCCGAACATCAAACATTCACACTGGTGGATTGCTTTGATGTAGCTTAAATATTTATCACATCTTAAAATAGCAGCCCGCCGGGCTGTTTTTTTTGTTAGTCCAAAATGACTCAGCATTTACCAAAAATGAAAACTATTGGAATTCTCGGCGGGATGGGCCCCGGCGCTAGTTCGGTATTGTATCAAAAGATTATAACCTATTCACAAACTAAATACTCCGCCGTTCAGGATACTGATTATCCCAAAATTATTCTCTATAGCTTGCCTCTATATGGTTTTGACGAAACTGGCATCATAGATAAAAAACTGGTACTAAGGCAGCTTAAAGAAGGTTTAAAGATTCTGGAAAAAGCCGGTGCCGATTTTATAGTCATCGCTTGTAATACCGTTCATTCACTCATCAAAGAAATGAGAGGCAGTGTATCCATTCCGATCGTCAGCATTATCGAGTTAGCACTTCAGGAAGTGCAGAAGAAAAATTATACTGCCGTCGGTCTACTTTCATCTGAAACTACCAGAAACCTGAGTATCTACAAAAAATTATTTCGACTATATAATTTCGAATTAATCCAAGTAAACAATCACCAACAAAAAATTCTCAACAATATTATCGAAAGTGTCATGGCCGGTAAACATGGTAAAAGAGAAGCCAAGGAATTACTAAGGATCGCTCAATCTTTGGTTTCTCAAGGAGCCGAAGCTGTAATACTGGGGTGTACGGAATTGCCGCTGGCAATAAATCAGACTAATGCCAATATTCCAATGATTGATACTCTTAATCTGCTCGCAGAAGCCTCCGTTGACATCGCTAAAACAACAATTTCTTTTGAGACTCAAGCAATTAATCACAAACAAATCTGACAAATCAACCAATGTCAGATAAATAGCCCTGATTATTTTGAGAAGACAGATCTATGCTCATTTTCCTTTATTATTCATCAATAAAGTGCTATCGTTGAGTTAGTAAACTTCAAAAAATGATGAAAAACGACAAATATCTCAGAGCTAGGGGTGGCACCACACGGATGATTGATGTGAAGTGTGCGAAGTGTGGCGAAAAAATTCTATTCTACCAGAAGGACGGACCTTCAGGTGGTTGGCTGAAGCGTTGCTATCTCAACAGAATATTTGGAATAGAAAAATGGGAACAACTTCAACATGATCGTGATATTAAAAGTCCTGCTGATATGCCAAGTCTGATTTGTGATTGCGGCAACCTTATCGGTACGCCAATGATGTACAAGGACGGCAGGCTCGCGTTCAGATTAGTCAGAGGATCATTTACTAGACGAAAATCAATTAAACATAAAATGATGACAAAAAAATACGAGATTGAAGTCCGGGGATTACTTAGTGGTAGTCAGTTCAAAAAACTCGACAAACTTTTCCGGGCAGAAGGAAAATTCAAATACAATAAAGACCGAATCGGCGTTTGCTATCCAGATCCCGAAAGCGGCAGCCTGGTCGAAGAATGCCGGACCGATATCCGCATCCGGACGACAGCTGGTGTTCCAGAGATCATTGTCAAGCAAGGTGAATGGGGCAAGAGTGATGAATCGCGTCGCGAACTTTCCATTATCGGAAAAAGAGGTCAGTTCGACGAGCTTGTGCTGATGTTGGCAGCGCTTGGACACAAAAAAGGCATTGTCGTTGTCAGAGCCGGCAATGTTTATGATTACAAAGGCGTCGAATTCTCCCTCGTCGAAGTGCCAAATCACAGCTTCTATTTCGAGGCCGAGGTTATGGTCGATGACGAGTCCAAGAAGCCGACCGTGTTGAAAAAAATAAATAAAATCTGCACCGATCTCGGCCTGGAAATCCTGAGCCAGTCAGCATTTTTCGACTATATAAATAAGCTAAACAAAGAGGCCAATGAGTCTTTTGATTTTGCCAAATACAAGGAGGGCGATTTTAAAAAGAGATTTGGAATATAATAACGACAAAGCGAGATTCTCGCGTTGGTTTATCAAGGCCAGTAGAAAATCAGTTGAAAAGTAATGCAGAAAAATTTTAAGAAATGATTATCGATTGCCACACACATTTAAGTATTTTGGATAAAGGACAGACTTTTGAATCAGTAGCAAGAAAGATGCGGGCTGATATGGTTACCAATAATATTGACGGAGCAATTGTTATTGCCGACAACGTCCAAAACGACCAGTGCGCCAATACCGATATAATTATGAGAGAGTTTAAGGGCGCCGAAAACATCTGGTTCGTCGGATCAACCTCCCCTTTTGAGCCGACAGACAGAATTAAACCATTCCGCAAGTTGGTTCAAGACAAAAAGATCGTGGCAATGAAACTATTTCCTGGCCACGATAAAATATTTCTCAACGATGATCGTTTTTTACCTGATATCGAGTTGTGCGACGAGATGATAATTCCCCTAATTATTCACACCGGAGTTAACTCCGGTGACCCCGAAGCAGCACAATATAACGACCCGAAATACATCGTCGAGATTGCTCGGAAATACCCGAACCTATCTATCGTCATCAGCCACTATTTCTGGCCAAAGATGGAGTACTGTTTTGAAATGACTGATGGTCTCGACAATATCTATTTTGATACTTCGGCTATGGCCGATCCTGAAGTTGTAGAAATGAGCGGCGGCTGGGACAAAGTTAAAAGTATTTTAGAGAAGACTTTGAAGCGCAGGTCCGGTTCGGTTATCTTCGGCACCGACTATCCGATGTGCGACTTGCCAAAACATTTACAGTTAATTCGAGAACTAGATATAGATGAGCAAACGCGACAGGATATTCTCGGTCTGACTTCAATCAAACTATTTGGCCTTAAAATATAAAGAGCCTCCCGAAAGCACCGCCGATTTCTATAAAATCAAACCACTTTTTTGATCTCTTCGACGCATTCTGGATTGGCTAGGGTGCTCAGGTCGCCCAATTCTTCGCCGCCAAGTAATTTCCGCAAAACACGCCGCATGATTTTTCCAGATCTGGTTTTGGGCAGGTCTTTGACGAGGTACACTGTTTTTAGTGATGAAAATGGCCCGATTTCTTTTCTAAGCAGATTAATAATTTCCGTTTTGATATCGTCGGCCGGTTTGTTTGTATTTTTTACAACAATAAAAGCCACGGGGACTTCACCCTTGATTTCATCAGGGATGCCGATGACAGCCGATTCGGCGATGTTCGGGTGTTTTTCGATGACGCTTTCCATCTCTCCGGTTGAAAGCCGATGCCCGGCCACTTTGATGACATCGTCAACCCGGCCGAGAATTCTGACAAGGCCATTCTCATCTTTATAAGCGCCGTCACTGGTCAGATAAACTTTCGAGCCAAATTTACTCCAGTAGGTTTCGAGGTACTTTTTGGGATTTTTATAAATATTGCGTAGAAGTCCGGGTGAAAATGGTGGCAACACGACCAGATCGCCCTCCTTGCCGGCGGGCAGGGATTTGCCGTCTTCTCCCAAAATATCAACCTTGACTCCGGGAAAAGGCAATCCGGCAAAACTGGGCTTGAAGGGTCCGATGCCTGGTAGAGAGGTGATTAAAATTCCGCCGGTCTCCGTCTGCCACCAAGTATCGAGCAGAAGGCAATTGCCCTTGCCAACTTCGTTGAAATACCAGTCCCAGGCCGTTTCATCGATCGGTTCACCGACAGATCCGATCAGTCGTAAAGTTGCCAGTTTGTATTTTCTGACCAAATCGGTGCCGTATTTTTTGAACATTCTGATCGCCGTTGGGGCAGTGTAAAAAGTTGTGATGCCATATTTTTCAATGATCTGGCACCAGCGTTCGGGTGAGGGCCAGTCCGGGCTGCCCTCGTAAATGACAACTGTTGTGCCGGACAAGAGCGGGCCGTAACAGCTATAGGTGTGGCCAGTGATCCAGCCGACATCGGCCGTTGACCAAAAAATATCATTCTCTTTGAAATCAAATATCCACTTGGCGGTAAATTTGGCCTGGACCGCGTAACCGCCGGCGACATGGCAGCAACCCTTTGGTTTACCGGTACTGCCGGAGGTATAAAGGATGAATAATAGATCCTCACTACCGACTGGTACTGGCTGGCATTCGTCTGACTCTTTGCCGACAAGGTCATCCCACCACAGATCCCGGCCTGACTGCATCCTGACTTCATTTCCGGCTCTCTTGACCACGACAACTTTTTTGACACTTGTTCCACGCTTCTCCCGATCGTTCTGTGAGGTATTTTCATCCGATAGCGCCGCATCGGCGTTTTGTTTTAAATTGACAATCTCACCGCGACGGAAATAGCCGTCAGCCGTGATTAAAATTTCCGCTTCGGTATCTTGCAGTCGCAATTGAAGTGCTTTTGGACTAAAAGCCGAGAAAACAACGGCGTGGACTGCTCCGATTCTAGCGCAACCAAGCATGGCGATGATCGCTTCGGGAATCATCGGCAGATAAATCCCAACACGGTCGCCCTTTTTTACATCCAGTTTTTTCAGACAATTGGCAAATTTATTGACCTCCTGATAGAGTTCGCCGAAAGTGAAGGTTTTTTGCTTCTGATCGGTCGGCTCGGGCTCCCAGATCAGGGCAATTTTGTCTTTCCGCTTTTTCAAATTTTCATCGAGGGCATTCTCTGTAATATTCAATTCTCCGCCGACAAACCACTCAAAGTGGGGCGGTTTATGAACAAAGCCCTGGTCCCACTTCTTCGTCCAGACGAGCTCTTCAGCTAATTTTTCCCAGAATTTGACCGGATCCTCGAGCGCCTTTTTGTAAACCGAAGCATCGCTAACCAGCGCCTTTTTCTTAAATTCCTCGCCGGGATAATACAGGTCGCCTTTTTTAATCACGTTGTCGGTTTTTTTCATAAGCTCTTTTCGGCGGGCAAATTTAGGATTGCCCCGCAATATTAATTAGTTTCCTCTTAATCTTAAAGTCTCGCGTGATTTTAGGCAAGGGTCGCCAATATTTGACTTATTTTCGGGGGGGGTAAAATGCAATAAAGGGTTAAAATTAAAAGGACTTATTCATCGTATAGCAAACCCATTCGGCAAGCTCAGGGCAAGCTTTAGTTTGTTGGAGATGATGTAATCAAGTTAGTTTAGTTTAATATTAACACGCTGAAGCGTGGTCTACGAGGCTTTTGTGTAGGGCTTGAATTAAATTTATTTTCCATTATTTTTAGTGGGAGGGCGGATGTCAAAAAGAAAAATTATTCTATTGTCGGTGCTCGGGCTATTAGTAATTTCAGGAAGCATCTGGGGGTACTCAGTTCACAGAAAGCAAGTCCAGGCATCATCAATGTTAGACAGCAGCTATGAGTCGGAATGTCGCAGAGGAATGAAATTGCCCGTCAGCGAGACAAGGATTCCGGCAAAGTTAACAGCAATGTACGGTAAGCCGTATCCGGCGCTAACACCAACAAGTACTTATTCCATCGATCTCGATACATACGCCGCCTCATGGAGTGCCGTGCCGGGCGGTGCCGAAGCACTGGCGAATTACAAAGCGAAATTGCCGGCCATCATCGCCGCGATCCGTTCTATGTACGGTGAGCCGTTTCAAAATCACCATGTCGTCGTTGTGATGGTACCGGACCTTGAAAACAATACCGACTTTAACGAATGGGGAATGAGTGATGTTAGCGGTCAATATCGGCCGGATCTCAATCTGATAATGTACTCCGAGTCGGCAATTGACGATCCGAAAACCTTTATTCACGAGATCGTTCACTCATTTAATCAAGGCACGATAGCTGCCGATGCCTACGAGGAAGGGCTGGTCGAAAGTGTCGCGGTTCGTGTTACTAGAGCGGTTGGTTACGATCTGCCGGAATCACACGCTTTCGACACGGCTAACCGGCCTGACTTGAGTGTCGTCATGGGTTTTTTCCGCACGAACGACGACGCGCGGGTTACCGACGACCGTTATGACGCGGCGGCGAAATTTTTCGGCGCTCGTTATGATGCCGACAATAATTTTTACAAGACTTTTCGGACTAATCTGAAGAAAAGTCAATATTTTAGCGAAATTTTGACCAATGGTAGCAAAAAATTTGTTGCTGAGAGATTGATCGGTGCTTCAATCTGTGGCGACCTGATGTTCAAACCGCACTATAATATCCTCCGTCCATATGTGACCGATTTACAAAAAGTTTTGTCGCAAAGTTTGCCGGCTTCATTGACCAGCACTTTAACTACCACTGACAAACAGCTCCATCCATTCCAAAATTATCTCGACAATCAAGTTATCAATATCTATCCTGAAAATAAGTTGTACAGCGATACATCATTTAATCCGACTCTCGATGAGTTGCGGATTCAC
>JAUSKR010000054.1 GCA_030649445.1 bacterium | reverse complement strand
AGATAGTTGCTCGCCCAGCAGAAAAAAGGCGGAAACCGTCACAATTACTGGAGTCGCAGAGTAGGTCATCGCCAGAAAAGAAGCACTGCAGTATTTATATGCGTTGAACCTATTCAGCACGGAAACTATTTCGACAACTGTCAGGACTAAGATCAAACCAATCGCATGCGGTATCGCAAAAGACTTGGTCGCGAAAGTCAGCACGATCACAGGCAAAACGCTGACAAGAAAACTTCCAGCAGCACTTAGTTGAGAGCTCATCGTTCTGATCGCGATTTTTCCAAGAATTGTATTGCCGAATGCAATCAGCGCCGCCTCAAGTAAAGTGAGACCATCTCCCAAACTTAGATGAATAATTTTTCCGCTGGTGGCTATTAGATACGCGCCAATTAATATTAAGGTAGCGATAGTCAGTTTCTTTTTAGTGACTCTTTCGCCGAGGAATAGTGCCGCAAAAATGATCGTAAATAGCAGAGATGAACGAATTAAGAAAGAGAAATTCGTTGCCTGTGTATATTTCAGAGCGAAGATTTCAACGATTGCTCCAAGAAGCGGACCGACTAACCCGATTAAGAGAAGTATTTGATAGTCTTTCTTCTCCATTTTCTTGACTTCTTCCTTTTTCGAAACGATCATGCCAAGCCAAAAAGGTGTCGCCAAAATTGTTAGCCAAAAAATAACATTGAGTGGGTCGTCACCAGCTCTGATAATAAACTTAGTGAGTATAATTATCATCGCCCAAAGAAAAGCGGCGATAACCGCGAGTATTGTCCCTGTCCTGAGTTTTTTTGACAATTTACTCATTTCTGAGCACTTTAATAAAGACATCACTCGGCACTTCGACGGCGCCGATTGATTTCATTTTTTTCTTACCCTTTTTCTGCTTGTCAAGCAGTTTATTTTTCCGGCTGACATCACCGCCGTAGAGTTTTTCTGTTACATTTTTGCGGAAAGGACTGATTCGCTCGGAGGCGACGATCGAGGCGCCAATGGCGGCTTGAATCTTGACCTCGAAGTTTTGTCTCGGAATCAGTTCTTTTAATCTCTCAGTCATCCGCCGCGATTCAGACAAAGTTTTTGACCGATGAATGATGAAGCTCAGCGCATCGACTTTGTCGAGATTGATCATGATGTCAACCTTTTCCAGATCGCTCGGCTGGTAATTGCTCATCTCGTAATTCATCGAGGCGTAGCCCTTCGAAACCGATTTGAGCGAATCATAAAGGTCGATGATGACTTCAGCCAGCGGAATTTCATAGTGGATGATCGCCCGGACTTCGTCGAGGTACTCAATATTTTGATAGATGGCCCGCTTTTTCTGGACGACATCCATCAACGATCCAACGTATTCCTTTGGCGCAAAAATATCGAGCTTAACCCACGGCTCTCTGATTTCGCGAATGTTGCCGCGGTCAGGCAAATCGCCCGGCTTTTCGACGACTAGTTCCTCGCCGTTATTTAATGTAACGAGATAGCGGACGGTCGGGCTGGAAATAACCAGAGATAAATTGTACTCACGCTCAAGCCGCTCACGGACGATGTCCATATGGAGTAAGCCGAGGAAGCCACAGCGATAGCCAAAACCGAGCGCGTCGGAGCGTTCCGGCTCAGAGGACAGGGAAGCGTCGTTTAATTTCAACTTGCCAATCGCCTCTTTCAGCTCGGGATAATCGTCGCCCTCGGTACAGTAAATCGAGGCAAAAACCGACGGCTGGATCTCACGGTAGCCGGGCAGGGGAGTGTCGGCCGGCTGATTTTTTAGTGTAATGGTATCGCCGACACGCGCCTCGGCCACTTCCTTGAATCCGGTGGCAAGGTAGCCAATTTCACCGGTGAGTAGGGGAGTATGCGAAAAATATTTTGGTTTGAAATAACCGGTTTCATTTACGTCCCCTTCTGACTTGGTCGTCATTAGAAAAAATTTGTCGGCTTTGGAAATAGAACCGTCGACAACACGGATGTAGGCAACGACACCACGGTAGGAGTCATAGACCGAATCAAAGATAAGGGCCTTGAGCGGCCGCTCCTCTGCCCCGGTCGGAGCCGGAATTTTTTCGACAATAGTATTTAATATTTCCGCTACACCTTCACCAGTCTTGCCGGAAGCATAGAGAATTTCGTCCTTGGTACAGCCAAGAATTTTGATAATTTCCTCGGCGACTTCATCTGGACGGGCGGCAGGAAGATCAATTTTGTTGACGACCGGAATAATCGTCAGATCGTTATCAATCGCCGACTAGAGCACAGATAACGTCTGCGCCTCGATGCCCTGAGTCGCATCAACGAGCAGAACCGCTCCCTCGACTGCCGCCAGTGATCGTGAAACCTCATATTGGAAGTCCACATGTCCTGGTGTATCTATCAGATTCAGAATATATTCTGAATTTAAGTCCTCAGTACTCAGTCCCAAGTCCTCAGCAGTACTGGGTACTGTGTACTGGGTACTGAGTACTTTCCACATCATCCTGACTGGTGTTAATTTAATGGTAATGCCGCGCTCGCGCTCCAGATCCATGCCGTCAAGTAGCTGCTCCTTCATATCTCTTTTTTCAACCGTTCCGGTCAACTCCAGCATACGATCGGCCAGAGTCGATTTACCGTGATCAATATGCGCGATAATACAGAAGTTACGAATGTTTTTTTGGTTCATGTTTTCCTGTCATTCTGAGTGAAACGAAGAATCTCAGAGATCCTTCACTTCGTTCAGGATGACAAAATAATTAAACAAAAGCGCCCCTTCCGGGACACTCTTGTTATAGCAGAAATAGGGGTTGATTGCCAATTATTTAGTGAATTGCCAAGTCGAGACAATCTGATCGAGTATAGTGCTGTTGTCTGGCTTGTTGTAGGTTTGCATAGTTAAAACATAGTTGATTGATTTGCGGGAAAAGAATATGGATGCTGCTCCTCCGTTTGGTCCCGGAGCGATTGGCGCTTTGTATGCTGAAATTCCAGCAATTGTGTAATTATTCGCCTCAGTTGGCATTGTTTGTCGATCATTCTCGATCATGAAATCTCCAGAATTCGGAATGGTAGAATCTCCTCCAACCGTTCCGAAATAAATAACTTTCGCATTATTTGATTGAGCCCCGGCTGTCCAAGTATTTGGGTACTTAAAACTGTAATTGTAGGTCGTGTCCGTATATGTTTTCCATCCCGCCGTTTGTGCCGCTGTTAATACGGTGTTGGCCTCAGTAATTTTTTTGTTCAAATCATCAATCTGTGTCTGCAGATTTTTCTTGTCCGTCGTCGCGTTCTTGTTGAGCATGTAGTAAGTCCCTCCGCCGACAATTCCGACAGTGATAATAATTAACAGTGCGTACTTTAACCAAGTTGACATTTTTATCCTCCCGAGATTATTTTGTTTGAGTTATTCTGATTTTTTTATTTTAAGCGCCCCTTCCGGGACACTCTTGTTATAGCAGAAACGTGGTAAATTTGCTAGTAATTCTGCTACTTTGTAATCTTAAACGAGGACAAGATCTTCTGGGCATCGGTACTACTTTTAACAACTGTGAGCTCTAAAACCGTCCCTGAAGTATTTTTTACGAAATAGAATTTTGATACAACACTGCTATCATTTTGAATCGTTATAATATAACAGCTAGCTCCATCTAGTGTCGTAGCTGTTGTAGTAATGTTTTCAGCTTTAGTTACGCCAAACTGATTTTTAATTGCAACTGTGGTAAAGGCGATGTTCGGCACTGACACATAAAAAATTCCGTTTCCAACGCTCTCGCCTGCAGGGAATACATTAACCCCTGCCGCAGTTGCACTAATTGCTAAATTATTAGAATTTTCAAGACTTGCAGTTAGATTCACTGTGCCTGGATATTTAAACGAATATCCATATGTCGAGTTTGTGTATGTCTTCCACCCTGCTGTCGGATCAGTTGTGGCAGTCGTACTTGTTGTCGCCTGTGCCGCTGTCAGTGCAGTATTGGCGTCGGTAATTTTTTTGTTCAAATCATCAATCTGCGTCTGCAGATTTTTCTTGTCTGCCGTCGCTGTTTTGTTGACGAAATAGTATGCTCCATATCCAACTATTCCGCCAGTCACGATCACCGTCATCAGCACCTTAATCCATGTTTTCATTTTCCTCCGCAACGACCTAATGATTAAATAACGTTGCGCCCCTCGTAGCCGCGGCGAAGTGGGGTCAGCCCTTCTTTATTTATGTTTTTATTTTACACTATTTACTAGTACAGATCAATACTTTTTATTTAGCCGCTTCTTGAAAAGATTCTCCGTGTATCCACCCTCGTTGATGAACTTTTCTTCGAGAGCGGTGATTTGGCGGTCGAGGAGAAAGTTTGTTTGATGGATGAGACAGATCATCATGTTGGCAGCTTTTTCGGGATCGGAAATATAAGTCCTATAGGTCTCATAAGTCTTATCAGTCTTATAGGCCAGCGCCCGCACTGCCTGAGCTTC
>JAUSKR010000048.1 GCA_030649445.1 bacterium | reverse complement strand
ACAAGAGGGTGACGATCGGCGCCTTGAAAGCTGTCAGAAAAGTCGTTGAAGAAACCGGCGTGCTGGAAAAATCAAAAAAGCTGGCGCTTGAACTGGCTCAAAAATCGATCGCGGCAATCCGAAAGTTAAGTTTAGAAGACGAAGGCAAAGATTTTTTGATCGACATAGCCGAATATATAATCGCGCGAGAGTATTAGTCCTTCCTTTTGGTTCAATAAAACTCTGGTCAAAAATCTTCTAACACTGAAGAAATAATGTTGTTATTGTATCGGCTTAGCTCAACCCACCGCCACCTACGAGGTGGCGGTGGGTTGGATGTAATTTTGCATTTCGAAACAATAAATGTTATACTGTGGTTAGTTTTTGGGGGAGAACTTCGCTGATGAGCGATGCCAAACCAAGGACTCAAGGAGAGAGACAATGCGACGTTCACTGTTCGCGCTGGTTCTGGTTGTGGTCATCACCGTCCTGCTGGGCGGCATGCTCGTCGCCTGCAGTGGCGGCGGAAAGGGCGGGGGTGACAATAGGGTCCTGCGTGGACTGGCCAATGTCAACGCCGCGACGACCGCCGGTCGTGTGGCGACCTGTTACATGCAGGACAGCTCGTCAGAGCTACTGACGGACACCAGCGGTAGCTTGGCTCGGTCTCCGTCGGGTTGGCAGGATGAGCCATGGACTTGTCCGTGGCCGCGATCTGCGGGTGAGAATCTGTGGGCGTTAGTCGCCTACAATGACCTCAACCACAACAACAGGCTTGACGGAGAGGCGGAGTTTCTCGGCGGGAGCAACCTGTTCTTGCAACGACAGTCAACAGGAGAGTTCGTCATGGTGGACATGGTGAACAATCCCGGCGTCATTGCCTATGATGATCCGACCAAGGTGAGCATCTACATCAACTGCGTGAATGCTCAACGCGGGCGAACGGGCATGACGCTGTTGTTGTCACGTCTTCAAGCGATTCAGGCGTTGCTCCGCTGAGGCGGTTCCCGATCGGTTCAGACATGCAGGTGGCGGCGCACCGCGTCCGCCACCTGCTCTAAAAATTAGAACACTTTAAAAATTATTTTCTAGTAATTCCGATCCAGATATTTTCATCATCAATTTTGAATTCACCCTCTCCCTCGGGCTTCTGAGATTCTTCTCCGCCGGCTGGCGGATCAGAATGACAAGATGTGGCCAAAACCTCGTGGACTATTAAGTCGTGATACTTTTCGATCGATTCATTTAGTAGCTCGGAATCAGTTTTGTAGTAAAGTGTGATGCGATCTTCGACTTTGAAATTGGAATCTTTGCGGAGCGTTTGAATATTGCGGATGATTTCACGGGCAAAGCCCTCGAGTTTTAATTCCTCGGAAATTTCGGTATCGAGTTCAATCTTATTGGCATCGCCTTCCGTAAACATAATTGACCGCAAGTTTAATTCATCAGCGATCATTGCCTCCAAATATTGGTCGAGTTGTTTGCCGTGATAACGAATTGACAGGAGCGGCTGGCGGACTTTAATTTTGGCTTCAGCGCGGGCGGCTAAACCAAGTTCAATGATTTTTCGTGCCTCAGCCATATCGGTAACTAGGTTTTTATCAATTAATTCCTTATTAACTTCCGGATATTTAACAAGATGAACCGATTCTTCACCGGTTAAATTTCTGTAAATGTCTTCGGCCAAAAACGGTGTAAATGGCGCCATTAATTTTGCCAATGTGACTAAAACTTCATACAAAGTATGATAAGCCGCATTTTTATCTTCGTTGTTTTCCGTTTTCCAAAAACGTTTGCGGCAACGGCGGATGTACCAGTTTGAAAGATTATCAACAAACGGGCCAAATAGCCGCGCCGCTTTCGTTAGTTCATACTTCGTCATACTTTCATTGACTTCAAGTATTAAGCTATTTAATTCCGATAATATCCACCTGTCTAAAACATTTTGTTTTTGGCTTTCGTCTTTAGTCTTTTGACTTTTGTCCCACTTGTCGATATTGGCGTAGAGGACAAAGAATGAATAAGAATTCCAGAGCATCCGGAAAAGGCCGCGCTGGATTTCGGCGAGATCTTTTTCAGCAAAGTTAATATTTTCTGCTTGCATTACCGGCGAGGTCAAAAGATACAGGCGCAAAACATCGGCGCCGTATTTGTCGAACATCACCATCGGATCCGGATAATTTTGGAGCCGTTTGCTCATCTTCTTGCCGTCTTCTGCCAGAACGATACCGTTGACGATAACATTTTTGAAAGCGACATCGGAGCGGATTGCCGTCGCGATGGTGTGAAGATAATAAAACCAAGCTCGGGTTTGGTCGACGCCCTCGGCGATGAATTCAGCCGGAAAGGTTTTTTCGCTTTCCTCCTTATTTTCAAACGGATAATGCGCCTGAGCGTACGGCATCGAGCCGGATTCAAACCAACAATCAATGACATCAGGAATTCTGGTCATCTTTCCGTCACATTTAGTACAATCGAAAACAATATCATCGACTTCATCTTTGTGCAGATCAAAGGTCGTTCCATCATCTTTTAGATAAAATTCCTCAATCGTTTCGTGATCAATTTGTTCTTTACGAAAATATTCCTCAAAGCTACAATTGTTCAATGTTTTTTTGATTGCAGCATTAATTCCGCCATGGCTTACCACTGCGATAGTTTTACCGGCGTATTCCTTAGTAATTTTGTCTAGAAATTTTCCGACTCTCTGAGTGATTTCATGTCTGGTTTCGCCGGTTTTTCCGAAACGAAAATGGAACCTATCCTCCGGACTTGTCAACTTTTTGTATGATTGATAATCATCATCTGTCGATAATAATTCGGCATCTGTTTTATCATTCCAGTTGCCGTATGAATATTCTGAAATCAAGTCATCAAAAATTACTTTGATGCCAATTTTTTGACTCAGAATTTCTGCCGTCTCTTTGGTTCTCAGTACCGGCGAGCTGATGATAATATCAATATTGTCCGACAACTTGTCGGCGGCACTTAAAGCCTGAATACGACCCAATTCGGTCAAAGGATAACGATCCAGTGTGTTTGATTTGACTCCAAGAACGTTTTTTTCGCTTTCACCATGGCGAACAAATAAAATCTTAGTAATTTTTTGTTTAGAGTTTTTTCTAAGTTCTTCAACCGAGCCAACCACTTTTAGCTCACCACATTTGTCGCATTTCCAGATCGGAATAGCCGAGGCCCAATAGCGTTGGCGGGAGATGGACCAATCGCGGGCGCCCTCGAGCCAGTTGCCGAAACGGCCTTGCTTGATATGCTTCGGCGACCAGTTAATTTTCTTAGCCAATTCAAGGGCTTCACTTTTGATTTTCGTAATATTTACAAACCACGAGGTCGTAGCGTAGTTGAGCAGGGGAGTGTCACAGCGCCAGCAGTGAGGATATGAGTGCTCATATTTTTCTTTTGAGAAAAGCAAATCCTTTGCCGCCAAATATTTAATAATTTCAACATCGGTTTTCTGAACATCGTCGATCGGCTTGACATGCATACCGGCAAAATCCGTTGCTTCTGGCTTGATAATTCCATCCATACCGATGTGCTGGATGAAAGGCAGGTTTTTCTCTTTGCCGAGATTCATATCTTCTTCACCAAAAGCCGGCGCGACGTGAACGATGCCGGTGCCTTCTTCGGTGACGACGAAATCGGCAGGGTAGATTTTCCAACCGTTGGGGTGATTGGGGAGATTGGGGTTTTGGGAATAATAGTCGAATAAGGGTTTGTAACTTTTGCCGACTAAATCAGTGCCCTTCAATTCCTCAGCAATTTCGTAGGGCTGGTCTTTGAAAACTTCCTTCACCCTGTCTTTTGCGACGATGTAGCACTTGTCATCCTGAGTGTTAGCGAAGGATCTCTGAGATTCTTCACTTCGTTCAGAATGACACTTAACCTTGACATAATCAATGTCCAGTCCAATGGCGAGCGCGACATTGCCGATCAATGTCCATGGTGTTGTGGTCCAAGCCAAAACCGAAGTGTCTGGCTCGTCGACCAACTTCATTTCGACGACGACTGATAAATCCTTGACATCGCGGTAGCCCTCGGCAACCTCAGACTGTGACAGCGTCGTCTCGCAACGCGGGCAGATATGCATCGAGCGGTAGCTTTCATAAATCAAATCGCGATCCCAAAGTTGTTTGAAAACCCACCAGACCGATTCCATATAGGACAGATCCATCGTCTTGTAAGCATGATCCATATCAGCCCAGCGGCCGAGCCGGTGGATGACACTTTTCCATTCGGCCGTGTATTCCAAAACTTTGGAGCGGCAGGCGTCGTTAAATTTCTTGACGCCAAGCGCCTCGATATCTTTTTTTTGTTTGATACCAAGCTCTTTTTCGGCGATGTTTTCGATCGGCAAGCCGTGGCAATCCCAGCCCCAAACGCGTGGGACGTGATAGCCCTTCATCGTCCAATATCGCGGCACGACATCTTTCATCGTGCTGGCGACGATATGGCCGTAGTGCGGCGTGCCGGTGGCAAAAGGCGGCCCGTCGTAAAAACTATAGCGCGGTTTATCTTTCGTCTGCTCGAGCGATTTCTCGAAAGTTTTATTGGCATCCCAAAAAGCGAGAACATCAGTCTCGACCTTGGGCAAGTCCATTTTTGAATCAATTTCTTTGAACGACATATAGTAGATTAGCAATTAGTAGATTAGTAGTTAGGGGACGCGGGAACAATAAAAAACAAACTATCAGTCAAAATAATATCACGATGAAGGAAGTTGTTCAAGAAAACACTAATGGGCGCCATGTCACTTTGAAAAGCTTGACTTGGCGCCCATCGGAAAGTTATACTTTGCGATCTACAGTCCACGAGTCGGGAACTATGAACTCAAAGTGCTCGTACTTCTGAAACCGCCCGATCTGTTGCACCCATTTCCTAGCCTCGGGGCGAACCACTTCATCGCGGAAGATTTGTGCGGCACGTTCTGGTCGTGCCCCGAGACTTCGCACGAATTCGATCCGCTGCTTATTACTGCCGCGACCGATAAAGCGGGTGTACCGAAGCCTGAATTGAGGAATGTGCCAATCGCCGTAAATGAAGGTGCTCGGCTGGTACACTTCAGCAGTCATGGTTCGTTCGAAGAACTCCATGTCCGATCGTTGTCTTGCATTAGGGTCCCACCTAGACCAACCCTCGGGGGGCAGGTAGATGCGAATGGTCACCTCGATCCGAGTTTTGTCCTCGCTCTCCGCGAGGCGGAGCTCGATCGGGATGTGCGTCGTTTTCTTGTCTTCGCTCACGGTGGTTGCTCCTCGTCGCGCGAGATGCGACAACAATATCAAAGCGACACAAAAAAGTCCAATTGAATTTGAGATTGGTTTGATGGTAGAATCGTTTGATAAGCAGTATCAGCCAAAGGCTGACCGGCCTATGGCCGGAGCAGTAAGCGGTAAGCTAGAGATGAAGGTTATTCTATTACCAAAATTTTATGGGCATTGCCCGGGACTGAAGCGGTCGCTCAGGATTGCTGACGAGTTGATTTTGGAATCGAAAAAAGACTGCAACCCCACTTCGCCGAGGCTACGCGGGGCAAGAAAAATCTATTACGATGTGCCGTTGGCGCACAATGAGGAAGTGGAAAAAAGATTAAAAAAAGGTGGCTTCAAGGAAGTGAATATTGATGAAATTAAAGACGGCAAGAGCCAATATTTCTTGATCTCGGCTCATGGAGCCAGCCCGGCCAAAATCGCCCTGCTGGAGTCGAAAAATTACGTGATCAAATCAGCTGTTTGTCCGACTGTCGAGCACGTCCAAAAAATCGCCATGGCCGATCATGCCGCTGCTTATAAAATAGTTATTTTCGGCAAAAAGGATCATCCGGAAATCAAGGGGGTCAATGGCTGTGTTAGCGACAGTTCCATCGTCGTCAGTCACGCAGACGACGGTTTAATGATTAAATTAGATCAGAAAACCAGTGTCATCTGCCAGACGACAATTTCCTCCGATAAATTTGCTGAATTTGTCCAGAATTTGAAAAAATCCAATCCCAAAGTTGAAATCATAACTCGTAATACTATTTGCCCGATCGTCGAGGATCGTGTCCGTAAATGCTCGGCCTATGTCGAGACCGAGAAACCCGATCTGGTTGTCGTCGTCGGCTCGAAAACGAGCAGTAACACCAAACAGTTAGCGAGTAAACTATCAAAAATCGTTCCGACTCTGCTCGTTGCAGATGAAGAAGAGATCAAAGAAGAAGACTTTAAGAATATTAAAACCGTTTTGGTCGTTTCCGGCACCTCCGCGCCACCGGAGATTGTGGAGAGAGTGGCGGAACGGCTCAGAACATACGAAAGACGAAAAAAAGCGAAATAAACTAAAAACGAAATCGTATTGAATTACAAAATTGAATTGATCTGTCATTCTGAGCGGTGTTCTAGAAGTGAAGAATCTCCTTGTTCCTTTCGGGATCCTTCGCAAGTTCACTCAGGATGACAATAAAATCGCATCAAAGTTTGCTTATTTCTTTCATTAGTTCACTATAAATATCTTTCTCATCAACAGTTTTTAAGATCTCACCTTTTTTAAAAATGACAGCTCGACCCTTCCCGCCGGCGATGCCGATATCGGCCTCCTTGGCCTCACCTGGGCCGTTGACAATACAGCCCATGACGGCGACGGTTATTTTTTTATCTGTATGAGATAGAGTTTCCTCGACTTTGTTGGCTAATTCGATCAAGTTAATTTCAGTCCGGCCGCAAGTCGGGCAGGATATTAATGTCGCACCGCGTTCTCGTAGTTTTAGTGATTTAAGAATTTCCCAGCCGATGCGAACTTCTTCCTCAGGATCGGCCGTCAGTGAAACTCGGAGCGTGTCGCCGATGCCTTCGTTTAATAAAACTCCCAAAGCGATGGCACTTTTAACAGTGCCGGATTTTGGCGTGCCAGCCTCTGTGACGCCGAGATGAAGCGGGTAATCAACTTTTTTGGAGAGCATTTCGTAGGCCTCAATTGTCCGCGGGACATCGGAGGCCTTGAGCGAAACGACAATATCGTGAAAATTTAATTTTTCCAGAATTTTGATGTGGTGCAGCGCGCTTTCAACCATCGCTTTTGGCGTCCGGCCAAATTTCTTTTCGATCTCTTTTTCCAGCGAGCCGACGTTGACACCGATGCGGATGGGAATATTTTTCTCTTTGCAGGCTTCGACAACGGCTCGGACTTTCTCGTCGCTGCCAATATTGCCTGGATTTATTCTGACTTTATCAATACCATTTTTTATCGCTTCCAGAGCTAGCTTATAGTCAAAATGGATATCGGCGACCAGTGGAATATTGATTCCCTTTTTAATTTCTTTTATTGCTAGAGCGGCAGCCATATCCGGCACGGTGACACGAACATATTCACAGCCGGCTTTTTCCAAGCGTAAAATCTGGGCAATTGTTGCTTTCGCATCGCGCGTATCGGTATTACACATCGATTGTACGGCGACAGGATTATCCCCGCCGATTTTGACTTTGCCGATTTTAATTTCTCGAGTTTTGCGTCGTCTGATCATTGCTTTATTGTAAATGAAACTGCTACATCATTCAAGCTGAATTTTCACTACCGTACTACGTAGTTGAGTAGTAAAAAAAAGAATAGAAAAAAGGTGTCAAATTGTCGCGGTCGCGACAGAATAACTCCTTTTTGTTAGAAAAATTTTTTATTAAAACGCTTGCCGTAAATAAAAAACCAGAATAATCAAAATTTAATTACTCTGGTTTGCCCAGTGTGCCTATCATCTAGACGGCTTCTGGGCGGCGGATCCTCCTCCTTCATCCCAGATCGGGGATGGGCAGCCTGCTTATCTCCTCAATCGTTCTTCCGAGACCCTGCATGCCGAGCTCGGTGATCTGAGCGGAAAGGATCTTCCCCCGAATCAGCTCCGCGAGCTGCGACAGTCGTGATTCGAAGTCCGGGTAGAGAACTACCATCGCGGTGTGCGACTTCTCGGACATCAGTCCGTCTTGGAGCTGATCGGAGAGCTTGACGTAAAGCTCGAACAGCTCGGCGAGAGACACGTCGGCCAGGTAGGTCGGCGGATCTGTGCAGGGTTCAGGCGTTGGCATGACAAACTCCTTTCACGGAGTAACTAAACTTATACCACAGATCACTGAATTGTACAACACGGAAGTTCGACTGCTGGAAATTGAGACGGCGTTGTGGTAATTTTAAAAATAGAAGATTAATGCACCATACCCCACCTAACCTCCCCTTGCTAAGGGGAGGGAATTATAGAAAGAGGATGATGAAAGAAATTGCCAAAACCTATGATCACGAAGCGGTTGAAAAAGAGCTCTATACCAAATGGGAGAAATCTGGTTATTTTAAACCTGAAATTAATCCAAAGGGTAAGCCGTATACTATTATAATGCCGCCGCCAAACGCCAATGGCTCTCTCCATGTCGGCCACGCTGTTTTTGTCACACTCGAGGACATTATGATCCGTTACGCACGATTGCAAGGCAAGGCGGCGCTATGGCTGCCCGGTGCCGATCATGCCGGGTTCGAAACACAATCAGTTTTTGAAAAGAAGCTGGAAAAAGAAGGCCGGAGCCGTTTTAGTATCCCGCGTGAACGACTCTATGATGAAACTCTCAAATTTACCCTAGAGAACAAAAAAGTAATGGAAGGACAGTTGCGGCGACTCGGCGCCAGCTGTGACTGGGATCGGGAAAAATTCACCCTCGATCCAGACATTGTCAAAATTATTTACGAAACTTTTGTCAAATTGTATGAAGACGGCCTGGCCTACCGTGATGTTCGGCCGGTCAATTGGTGTACCAAACACCAAACGTCACTTTCAGAATTGGAAGTTAAATATGAAGAACGGGTTGATCCGCTCTACTATATTAAGTATGGTCCATTGACGTTGGCGACGGTCCGGCCGGAAACTAAGTTTGGCGACACTGCCGTTGCTGTCAATCCTGACGACGAACGCTATCAGAAATATATAGGTACAGAAATTGAAATCGAGACAGTTCTAGGCTTTGCCAAAATAAAAGTCATCGCCGACGAGATGGTTGATCCGGAATTTGGCAACGGTGTTGTCAAGATTACCCCGGCTCACGATCCAAATGATTTTGAGGTCGCCAAGCGACATGGTCTTGAAATTAAGGAAGTTATCGATCAATTTGGCAAAATGACTGACAAAGCCGGGCCGTTTGCCGGACTAAAAATTCTCGAAGCGCGCCGCCAAGTTGCCGAAGCGATGGAGAAAAAAGGGCTGATCGAGAAAATCGAGCCAGATTATACCCACTCGGTCGGCAAGTGTTATAAGTGTGGCACGGTCATCGAGCCGCGGATTTTGCCGCAATGGTTCATCGCCGTCAACAAAAAGGGGATTAAAACGAAAAAAACTTTGGCCAAAGATGCTCTTGCAGCCGTTAATAAAGGCGAGGCCAAGTTCGTCACGCCGAAGTTTGCCAAGATCTATAAGCATTGGATGACCAATATCCGTGATTGGAATATCTCACGGCAAATAGTTTGGGGAATTCGGCTGCCGGTTTGGTATCGCAAACAGAAAGAAAATCCGAAATCCGAAATCCGAAATCCGAAACAAAACCAAAATTCAAAATTCAAAATTCAAAATTCAGATATCTATGTCGGGGTTGAGCCGCCACAGGATATTGAAAACTGGGAGCAGGATACCGACGTTTTCGACACCTGGTTTTCGTCTGGGCAGTGGCCATTCGCCGCTTTGCAAGCGGAAGAAACAAGAAACAAGAAACAATCACCGAATGATTTTGGCAGATTCTATCCAACCGATGTGATGGAAACCGGCTGGGACATTATATTTTTCTGGGTGGCACGGATGATAATGCTCGGACTTTATGAGACAGGTAAGGTGCCATTCAAAAATATTTATCTTCACGGACTTGTCCGCGACAAGGACCGGCAGAAGATGTCGAAATCGAAAGGCAATGTCATCGATCCGCTAGGCGTGGCCAATCTATACGGTGCTGATGCTCTAAGAATGGCACTGGTTTTTGGCACTTCAGCTGGCAACGATGCCGTGATTTCTGAAGAAAAAATCAGAGGAATGCGTAATTTCTCCAATAAAATCTGGAACGCGTCTCGGTTTGTCATACTTCGAGTGACTATGGGTGATCTCAAAACCGGCCAAACCGGTCCGATTAAAATCAGCGATTTGAAAATTGACCAGAAAAACCTAACAGCCGCCGACAAAAAAATCATAAAAAATCATACCGAAATTATCAAATCAGTCACAGCCAAACTGGATAAATTCCAGTTCTCCCAAGCCGGTGAAGAATTATATGAATACTTTTGGCACAACTTGTGCGATATTTATATTGAGTCATCGAAGGCTCAGTTAGATGACGATAAAACAAAAGAAAATACCAAAAAAGTTCTCATAAAAGTTCTATCTGAATCATTGATTCTCCTTCATCCGTTTGTGCCGTTTGTGACAGAAGCGGTTTGGTCTGAATTGCGGCAGATTTGCCCGGAATTGAAAGAATCAGTTGTTATTGCTGATTGGCCGCGCGTGTGATATGTGGCCCAAGCTTCAGCTTGGAAAACACGCTAAAGTGTGGTCTACACTATATTTAAGGCGAGGGTATGAAAAAGAAACTGTATATCACCATTATATTAATAGCGGTTATTTCGTTGTCTTTTTATTTTGGTTTACAAAAAGTCCAAGCTGATGAACTGGACAGCTTTGGCACTTTGATCTCAAAACAAAATATTTCAGCTATCACTGACAACGATTATGTTCTGTCAAAATACCGACGCGACAAAGAAACTGTCTGGGTTCTGACGAAGACCGGCCTGTGGAAAAATATAAATCTGGAGCTGGGCGGATTTGAAGATTTAGTTGAGTTGTGCCGGCAAAACATTTACCAAATTGACGATCGCGGCGCGCTCTGTCTTAAGGGTTTTGTCGGCGCTCATGCTGAGAATGCTGTTCTAATCGATCTGGCAAAATTTCAGCCAATCCCTTTCGAAAATGAAGCCAACAAGAGTTACAATATTATTTCTGACGTGCCGCTTTTCTTTTTCGCGGATGATGACGCGAAATTATTCATCTCAGATATGAGGAATTATGACAAAAACCCGCTTGTAGATTCAATCCGTAATTATTATAAATGGGATGGAAATGAATTTATTTTTGACAAACAGGAAAATATCACCTACGATGGAAAAAACATAGTAACAGAAGGAGAGTTATGAATTCGAATACAAAAGGTTTTATTTTTATAGTCATTTTGGTCGCAGCCATTGTCGGTGGTTTAATTTTCATGAACAACCGGCAGAAAAACGGTTCTCAGGCCTCGCCACAATCAAGCGGCGATACCGGCGATGTCGCCGGCGTATCAGCTAGCAGTGATCCCAATAAAGCGCCAGTTACAACCTCACTTAATCCTGATAATAAAAGTGATTCCTATATTGCCAGTTTGGCCAAATTTATGACAACTCAAGGAATGACGCTCTATGGTGCGTC
Source organism: bacterium (assembly GCA_030649445.1). GTDB lineage: Bacteria > Patescibacteriota > UBA1384 > XYA2-FULL-43-10 > 1-14-0-10-43-13 > 1-14-0-10-43-13. The sequence goes on along the minus strand of JAUSKR010000048.1, from coordinate 6,942 downwards.
GTGGTGCCCACATTGCAATGCCCAGAGAGCGGCTTTTGGCGTCGCAGCCAGCGACCTTAAATATGTTGAATGTTCAACTGATGCAACTAAACCCCAAGCGGATGTCTGTAGCAATATTACTTTTATCGATACGTCGACCGGCAAAAACAGTGCAGGGATTACTGGCTACCCAACCTGGGTTTATCAGGGTAAAGGCTATGCCGGAGAACAGACAATTACACAACTGGCTCAGATTGTTGGCTATGTTGACGGCAGTACGGCTCCTGCATCTACTAACGCCGGTTCAAATTAATCAGTCCAAGAGATGGCAAACAATTCAAAAAATTTTCTTCTGGTGATTTTACTTCTTATTTTGATTGGCGCAGGTCTGGTTTTAATTTTTTCAAAAAATAACAAGACTGCCGACAATAGTGTTGAAGATGATAAAAAATCTGCTGGAACGGTTGCCGGCATTTCAACTCAGACAGATAATTCCAATAGTAGTGACTCAAGACCAAATGAATCCTCATATATTTTAAAACTGGCAGAATACTTGAGTGATAAGGGTGTGGTGATGTACGGCACGTATTGGTCAAAGGAAACAGACAGCCAAAAAAAATTATTTGAAGATTCTGTTGGTATAGTTGACTATGTCGAGTGTGATCTACAAGGTCCAAATGCTAATCTCGATGAATGCACTGCCCAAAATATTCAAACTTATCCGACCTGGGTCTATCAGGGCAAGCAATATAGTGGTGTCAAAACCTTGGCCGAGCTGGCTAAAATAGCCGGTTTTTCCACGAGTCCAAACGCACAATAGATCTATTTTTTGTCATTTTCGCTGTGGAAAAGATAAAATTAAAGTTAAAAAAAAATTTATTCTGAATTAAAAATAGTTTGAGCATAAATCAGCATTAATGGCTCTAGTAACAGGTTATTTCTCAATATATAATTTGATCACTACCAAGGTAGAATAAAATAGCTTCAATTTGACTTGACAGCCGAGATCATCGTGCCTAAAATTAAAGTAAGCTGTTAAGCAAATAAGCCTATAAGCTAATAAGTTAGTGATTGTTGCTTTTTGTACAAGCTTACCAGCTTACTGCTTATAAGCTTAGAAGCTAAACTTAAAGGGAGGAGGTGAGAAAAATGACAGAAGCATATTGTGTCAAGTGTAAGGCCAAAAGAGATATGGACAATGAAGAAGAAGTTACGATGAAGAACGGCAAGCCAGCTATGAAAGGCACTTGCCCGGTTTGTAAGACCGGCATGTACAGAATCGGCAAGAAAAAATAGTTATTCGTCAAACTTTTGTTTTTGATACAAGAATGTCCTCCGTGTAAACGGAGGCATTTTTGTTGAAAAACCCCCAATTTAGGTCTATTATTACATTAATGAAACGCTCAGAATTATATTTTACCTTTATATTGTTGCCGCTTGATGTGGCGATGTTTGTTTTGTCGTTTATTTTAGCATTCTATTGGCGTGCTCATATTGAAACACCCTTTTCAACTGATATAGGTCTTAGAACATATCTGACTTACTGCTTATTTTTGCTGCCGATTCTAATTATTCTATTTTCACTCAACGGCTTATATTCCCGACGAAACTACACTGGCTATTGGCAGGAATTTTATTCCGTTCTGGTTTCAGTCTCGACAACAATATTAATCCTCATCGTTGCCATCTTCCTCGCCAAGTCGCTATTTTTCTCCCGTTTGATTTTAGCTTTTACCTGGATCGTGGCGGTTCTGACGATCACACTTGGACGAGCATTTCTGCGAGCATTTGAGCGCTACTTGCTTCGCTTCGGTGTTGGCGTCCGCAATACTATTTTGATTGGTGAAAACGAAGTCACTGATAAAATTGCTCGAGAGTTGTCAATTCAAACGAACCAATCGTTTCGGATTATCGGATTGATCACGACTGGTGAGCGAAGTTCCACTCGTTATAAAATTTTGGGTGGTCTTGATGAAATCTCTAAGATATTGAAAGAAAATCAAATCGACGAGATAGTTCTGACTGATGTTGCTATTCCAGAGAAGAAATTGGTTAATTTAATTCAAATCTGCGAAGATAAGCAGATTGATTTTAAATATGTGCCGGATATTTTCAAACTGATGACAACAAGTTTTAAATCTGGGTTGATCGGCTCGATTCCGGTAATGGAACTAAAGAAAATTCCTCTCGATGGCTGGGGACGGATTTTGAAGCGCATTTTCGATTTTATTTTCGCGGCAATACTCTTGATTATTCTCTCACCCTTTCTTCTGGCCGTTGCAATTTTAATTAAATTAACATCGCCTGGACCGGTGATATATTCTCACGAACGGATCGGGCGCGATGAATCAAAGTTTAAACTCAACAAATTTAGATCGATGCGTGTCGACGATGGTGTCAAGAAAGGCGATGCCTGGACGACAGCAGAAAATGAGAAAAGACGGACAACGCCGATCGGCAGGTTTCTGCGCAAATCAAACATTGATGAACTGCCGCAACTTTGGAATATTTGTATCGGCAATATGAGCTTCGTCGGACCGCGGCCGGAACAGCCGCAATTTGTCGAGAAATTTGAATCTGAAATTCCAGAGTATTTTCGCCGTCATCGTGTCAAATCCGGTCTGACCGGCTGGGCGCAGGTCAATGGCCTCAAAGGTGACACCTCGATCAAAGAGCGCGTTCGTTACGACATTTACTATATAGAGAACTGGTCGCTCCGATTTGACACAAAAATTATTATTAAAACCTTAGGATTGCTGATCTATGAAGCGCTCTTTGGAAAATATGAATACCGCTCTCGTCCATGAGTGGCTGACAAATGTGGCTGGCTCGGAAAAGGTCCTCCTTGCACTCAAGGAGATTTTTGCTGACGCGCCAATTTATACATCGGTTTTTGATTCTGTGAATGCCAAGCCGTTTAAAAAATTTGAGATTTATACTTCATATTTGCAGAAGCTACCTTGGATGAAAAAAAAGCGGGAACTTTTGATACCGTTAACTCCGTTGGCATTTGAGCAGTTTGACTTATCAAAGTATGATCTTGTCATATCAAATACGACAATGGCGGCCAAGGGCGTCATCACTAAGCCGGAAACGATTCATATTTCCTATTGCAATACACCACCGCGCTATCTTTGGACGCCGGAAGTCGATCCGCGGGCCAAATCAGGCTATTTTAGATCTTTGCGTGCCAAAATCATGCACGAAATGCGGATTTGGGACCGGGTGGCCGCCGACAGAGTCGATTATTTCTTGGCCAATTCTCATTATATTGCCAGAAGAATCAAAAAATTTTACGGTCGCGACGCCGTTGTCGTCTATCCGCCGGTTGAGATCGAAAGTTTCCAAATTGATGAAAAAGTTGAACGAGGCGACCATTATTTATTCGTTGGCCGACTGATCAATTACAAAAAGTGTGATCTTGTCATACAAGCGTTTAATAAATTAAAATTGCCATTAAGGATAGTCGGCTTTGGATCGGACGAAAAAGAACTGCGGCGATTAGCGGATAAAAACATTGAATTCGTCGGCGCACTGTCAGGTGAAAAATTGGTCAAAGAATATCAGCAAGCCAAAGCCCTAATTTTCCCGGCAGAAGAGGATTTTGGTATTGTTCCGATCGAAGCGATGGCGTGCGGTACACCCGTAATTGCTTTTAACAAAGGCGGGGTGACTGAGTCAGTCGTTGATGATGAAACGGGCCTATTTTTTGACGAGCAAACGCCGGAATCAATCATCACGGCTGTCAAAAAGCTCGACGATATTAAATTTGATTCTGATGTCATCCGCCATCAGGCTGAAAAGTTCTCGAAAGAAAAGTTTAAAAATAATTTTGTGGCTGAGATTGAAAAAATATTAAGCATTGGTGTATAATTAGATAAATTAAATCTTTTGGAGGAATTATGAAAAAGCTTCTGTTCTCGCTCGGGTTGGTGCTTTTGCTTATTCCGGCGACTGTATTGGCGGCAGAATTTAAGTCTTCACAAAATGGTCCGGTTAGTTTGGGAGCGAAAGAGCAGTCTAACAATCTATATATTGCTGGTCAGATGGTTTCAATCGATGGGAATGTCAGTAAGGATTTGGTCGCGGCGGGAAGTTCGGTTGCCATAAATGGTAATGTTGAGAACTCCATCCTTGCTCTTGGCTCAACTGTGAGCGTCAAGGGGAATGTCGGTGACAATCTGCGGGTTGCTGGCAGCGATGTGACAGTTAGTGGAAATGTTGGTGGCGATGCTCTGGTTGCCGGCAGTAACGTGACCGTCTCAAATAGCACTATTATCAACGGTGATCTTTTAGCCGCCGCCGAAACACTAACAATTGCTGGTGATATTCATGGGAATGTCACTGGAACTGGTTCGAGCGTCACGATCACAGGCAAAGTCAATGGTAATGTCAATCTGACAAATGTTTCAATCCTTTCAGTCGGCAGTAGCGCTGTAATCACCGGAAAATTGACCTACAGTTCATCAACTCAAGCCAACATTGATCGTAACGCCGTTATAACCGGCGGAGTTGATTATACTGCTATCTCGACCCCAATGACCGGTGCCTGGGGTGGAGCCTTCGTACTGATTAAAATTCTCGGTTCATTTATCTTTTTATTGTTTCTGATCTATCTTCTGCCAAAATCGACCCGGAAGTTTGTCGAGACAGCCAGCTCAGATCTCTGGAGTAATCTCGGCTGGGGCTTCCTGATCCTGATAACCCTGCCGATTGCTTCAATGATACTATTGTCGCTAGTCGCCCCAGCCGGCATCGCTTTTGTATTCATACTTGTCTACATAATTGCAATAATTTTGTCCTGTGTCATGGCGTCACTTCTGATCGGTTCTACCTTGCATAAAGCGCTGAAGAAAGAAAAAGAGTTCCGGATCGACTGGCTGACAGCCCTCTTTGGTGTCGCCGTTGCCTCTCTCCTATATGAGGTGCCAGTGCTAGGTGCTCTATTCGTCTTTCTGGCTTTTCTCGTCTCATTTGGTACTTTTGCCCGCCTGACCGGTCAATATATCGAGTATAATCGGAAATAGTCGGTATCGAGCTTGCGTCAGCTTAATTATTAATGTTATCATTATAGAAGAGATCTGCATCAGAGTTTTCTGATTGCGGCTCATATTTATTGTGACCTGCCCGCAGATGCTAAAGCATCAGCTTTTGCAGGCGGGATTAGTTTATTTGGAGAGTTTGTAATGGTTGATAACGCAAAAAATACCAAACCATCTGCGACATATGATGCGTCGAAAATTACCGTTCTCGAAGGGTTAGCGCCCGTACGGAAACGCCCAGGTATGTACATCGGCGGTACCGGTGTTGACGGGCTGCATCATCTCGTCTGGGAAGTTCTTGACAACTCGATCGATGAAGCGATGGCCGGTTTTTGTACTAAGATTGACGTCACACTCCATGACGATGGCTCGGTTTCTGTCGAGGACAATGGCCGCGGTATCCCGGTCGACAAAATGAAAAGCGGCAAGTCCGCGCTTGAAACTGTTCTGACCGTTCTTCATGCTGGCGGTAAATTTGGCGATGGTGGCTATAAAGTTTCGGGCGGACTTCATGGTGTTGGTGTCTCGGTTGTCAACGCTTTGAGTATTTGGGTTAAGGCCTATGTCAAGCGCGATGGCAAATTATATTTTCAAGAATTTCACCGTGGTGATGCCGTTGCTAATGTTAAGGTTATCGACGAAGCTGAAGGCACTGGGACAAAAATCGTCTTTATGCCAGATCCGGAAATTTTTACCACTGTTACTGAATTTTCATATCAAACTGTTCTCAATCGCTGCCGCCAGCAGGCCTACTTAACCAAAGGGGTAATGATTGTTATCCGAGATGAACGGGAAGGCAAAAAAGGGCCAGAGGACGAAAGGCTAAAGACTAAAGACCAAGAAATTGATGATGAAACAGTTGAGGACGAAGTCAGGACTGGCCGGGCCGGCAGTGATGAGGACGAGGCGATTGTCGAGAAAAAAGGCCGGCAGGAGTATTCTTTTTATTTCGAAGGCGGCATTTCATCTTATGTATTACACCTTAACAAAAACAAAACCCCACTCAATAATCCACCGATGTATGTCGAGAAGGAACAAAGCGGCGTTATGGTTGAGCTATCATTTGCTTATACAGACGATTTCAAAGAGCATATCTATTCCTTCGCCAACAATATCAACACGCCTGAGGGCGGGACACACTTAACCGGTTTGAAGACTGCTTTGACGCGAGCCCTGAACGACTATGCCAAGAAAAATAATCTGACCAAAGATGTTTTTAGTGGTGAGGATGTCCGCGAGGGCATCACTGCAGTATTGTCTGTGAAATTGTCTGACCCTCAGTTTGAGGGTCAGACAAAAGCCAAACTTGGCAATACCGAAGTCCGGACAATTGTCGAGGCGGTTAGCGCCGAAGCGATTGTCATCTATATGGAGGAGCATCCAACAGAAGCGAAGAAAATCATTGAAAAATGCTTGCTTTCGACCAAAGCGCGACTGGCGGCTCGGGCGGCACGCGATACCATTATTCGCAAAGGCGCGCTTGAGGGTATGACATTGCCGGGTAAGTTGGCCGACTGTTCAAGTAAAGATCCGAGTAAAACAGAGATATATATAGTAGAGGGTGACTCTGCCGGTGGCTCGGCCAAGCAGGGACGCGACCGCAATTTTCAAGCCATTCTGCCGCTTCGGGGTAAAATCCTCAATGTCGAACGGGCTCGGCTTGATCGGATGCTATCTTCAGACGAAATAAAAGCTCTCATCATTGCCATGGGTGTCGGTATCGGCGAGGAAATAAATTACTCCAAACTCCGGTATGACAGAATCATAATTATGACTGATGCTGATGTTGATGGTGCTCATATCCGGACATTGCTTCTGACATTTTTTTACCGTAATTTCGCCGAATTAATTAGCCACGGCCATGTTTATATCGCTCAGCCGCCACTTTTTTCGGTGACGTAGGGCAAGGAAAAGCTTTGGG
>JAUSKR010000045.1 GCA_030649445.1 bacterium | reverse complement strand
GTGTTGAAATTGGAATACACGCAGCCTTGAGGTGGCTGTGGGAGCAATCCCGTGCAGGTTCAAGTCCTGTCTCGCCCACCAAGTTCAAAACACAACAAAGTTTGTGTTTTGAACTTGGTGAGTTGAATAGTAAGAGGACTTGAAAGGCGGAGGACGGGTAGTCCGAGCCGGGGTCGAGGAATTTTTCAGCAGAAAAATATCCGTGACCAAGTCCTGTCTCGCCCACCAAACTTAAAAATAACCAAGATACAAGAGACAAGATACAAACAATATTCAAATTACAATTTTCAAATATTTGAGCTCTTGGATTTTGGATATTGGAATTTATTTGGTTATTGTTTCTTGTATCTTGTTTCTTCGAAAATTATGGATTTAAACTACCTACATCAAAGCAGTTACTGGCTTTCGTACAATGCCGATTTGAAGGGCGGATTTTTTACCGCCTATCTGATCATTTTCAGCTTGCTTTTTATCGCCGGACTGGCGATTACCATGCTGACGCGTGGCGATTTCCGGAAAATAGCCATCAAATACGCGACGCCGTTAATTTTGACAGGCATTCTGGGCTGGATTTATCTGTTGGCTCAGCGCGAGCAGCTGCCCTGGTTGTCGACGAGATTGGTTTTACTGCTAATCGTTGCCAAGTTCCTGCTCTGGATTTTTATCCTCCTGTTCTGGTCAGCCAGGCACGTGCCGAAGATGATTAAAACGAAGAAGCTTGAAGAAAAGTTTAATAAATATTTGCCGAAAACAGGTAACCGCTAAATACGAAAATTTACGAAACTACGAAAATAAGTTATTAAAGTTAATTATTAAAGGATAAATTGATGACTGCAGATGAGAAAAAAGAAGAGGGTGTTCCGACGATTGAAAACAATAATGTCGGTCCGACGACTCCGATGAGTACGAGTGTCGGACTCCATCGGAGAGTCGCGGCGGAGAATGCCGAGAAGGCGGAAGAAGAGGAAAATATTGAGGAAAATAAACCTCACCTGACCTCTCCTTCAAAAGGAGAGGAACCAGTTAAAGCTCCACACACCGGCCCGGACACGATGGAGAGCCTGATCGAGGAAATGGGCGACCGGCTTCTGCCTTTTGCCGAGGGTGAAATGGTCGAGGCCAAAGTTTTGGCTGTCGCCGGTAATCGCATCTGGGTTGATGTTGCCGGCCAATCACTCGGCTTCATTCCTGAGAAGGAAATCACCAGTAAAACGGGCTTAAAACTAGGTGATGTTGTATTTGCAACAGTGATTTCAATGGAAGACGAAGAGGGCAATGTTGTCCTGTCAATGAAACGGGCTGATAGAGAAAAATATTGGCTCGAGATGGAAAACGCCTTCAAATCCGGCGACGCAATCAGCGTCAAAATTTCTGACGCCAACAAGGGCGGTCTGATTTCTGATGTCGGCGGCATTCTCGGCTTCCTGCCAGTCTCACAATTAGCACCGGCTCATTATCCGAGAGTTACCGGCGGTGACAAGGACGAAATCTTGAACCGACTCCGGCAGTACATTGGCGAAGAATTCAACGTCAAGGTTATTACCTGTGAAAAAGAAACAAACAAAATTATTTTTTCGGAAAAAGCGGTCAAAGCGGCTGAAGTCAAGCAAAAAATTGACAAATTTAAAGTTGGCGACACAGTCAAAGGCAAAATTACTGGCATTGTTGATTTTGGTTTATTTGTCAGCATTGATCCGGAGATCGAAGCGCTTGTCCACATTTCAGAAATTTCCTGGACACGTGTTTCCGATTTACATCGTCTATTCAAAGTTGGTGACGAGATCGAAACGATGGTTATCTCAGTCGATGACGGCCGGGTTTCTCTTTCGGCTAAACGGCTTTTGCCTGATCCTTGGGTCAAAGCGGCTTCAAAGTACAAAGTCGGCGATAAAGTTAGCGGTGAGGTAACCAAGATTACGCCTTTCGGCGCCTTCGTCTCGCTTGATCCGGAAATTGACGGTCTTGTTCATATTTCTGAATTGTCCAGAGAGCGTATTGTTGACCCCGGCCAGATCGTCGATCTTGGTAAAAGCTATGAGTTCAAGATTATTTCGATTGAGATTGAAAATCACCGCCTCGGCCTGTCGATGAAAGTCGAGCAGGACAAAGTTAAAAGTGAAAAGTTAAAGGTTAAAAGTGAAACAAAAAAACCAGAAGTGCCAGAAACTCCTAAAGAGGAAAAAATTAAAGTTACTGCTGAAAAGATCGAAGAGAAGGCAGAGAAAGTTGCTCCGACGACCGAAGATACAAGTGTCGGAGCTCCGACCGAAAGCGTCGGAGAGAAACCAAAAAGAGTTCGCAAGACAGTCAAAAAAGAGAAAACAAAGACTGTAGACGAAGTGATGGCGGAATAGCGGGCTCGTCCAGCGTTTATCGGTAACGAAGCCCGGTTCGTTGTTCGGTCACGTCGGACGTCAGACCCTTGACGATACGGGCATCGTAACCTTTGGATGTGAGCCGTATTATTAAAGAAAGTGAGGATTATGCAGATTAAGTATTTGGGTGGTAGTAAATTTGAGATAAAGTCGAAAGACCTGGAAGTCGTGCTGTCAGACAAAGTTTCAATCAATGGCTTCACGTTTCCCGGACCGGGAGAATACGAGAAAGCCGGTGTGATCATGAGTGGAATTGATGATGAGAAAAATACCATTTATGTCTTGAATCTTGAAGAGATGGACATCTGCTACTTAGGTAAAATCAATCATGATTTGTCTGAAGACGAGGCAAAGCAAATCGGTAATGTTGATATTTTGTTTCTGCCGCTTGGTCAAGCTGGCTCGATTAACACAAAAACGGCGACGAAAATTATCTCGGCAATTGACCCCCGGGTCGTCATCCCGATGCTTTACGACGATCTGGCTGAATTCAAAAAAAGCGAAGGCATGACTGACGGCGAACTCGACCTGCTCAAAATTCGTAAAATCGATCTACCGGAAGCGGAGAGGCGGATTGTGATTCTTAAAACTAGTTCGTAAAGTTCATAAAGTAAAAGGTTCCTAAAGAATTTTCTTTGCGGACTTTATAAACTTTATAAACTTTCAAACTTTATGAACTCATATTCTAAACTCAAAACCATCCTGGAGGAAAAGCGGAGCTTTGTTTTGGTTTGCCATGTCGATCCGGACGGGGACGCGGTCGGTTCGCTGGCGGCCTTTGCGGAAGTTTTGGAATCCCGGGGCAAAAAAGTTTATCGAATTTGCAAAGACCCGGTGCCGGAGATTTTTAATTTTCTGACCGGCGCAAATTTGATTGAGAATAAATGGCCACGTGATTTTGATGCAGTAATTTTGCTCGATAACGGTGATTTCCGCCGAACCGGATTTACCGAAGAAATACTCTCGGCCAAAAAAAGAAATATTCCCGTTATCAATATCGACCATCACCCGAAAAACGATCTTTGGCGGGTAGCAAAAATTAATTGCGCCGATGACTCGGTCTCATCGACTTGTGAAATTCTTTACGGCATTTTGACCCGTCTTGGTTATGAGATCAACAATTCGATCGCGACATCATTACTCACGGGGATTTTCTATGACACCGGCAGTTTCCAGCACGCAAATACGACGGAGAAAGTTCTGGAAATTACCAGTGAATTACTGAAAAAAGGGGCAAAATTAAAAATCATTTCTCAGAAACTGGTTAATGCCCGTTCGATGGCTTTGTTTAAACTCTGGGGCATCGCCTTAGGACGGCTGAATGTCAATGAAAAATATGAGATTTCTTATTCAATTTTGACCCAAAAAGATTTAGAAAAGACAAACGCGACCGAAGAAGAAATATTCGGCCTAGTCAATTTACTCAGTACCAATGCTTCTTCGAAGGTGGCTTTGTTGCTTTATGAGACTGGAGATGGTAAAATCAAGGGCAGTTTGAGGACCGAAAACGATTGTCTCAATCTGTCAAAATTTGCCGCATTTCTAAACGGCGGCGGTCATAAAAAAGCGGCCGGGTTTACTATTTCTGGCGAGATGAAAAATGATGGTGCTATCTGGAAAATCACCTGAAAGAAACAAGATGGCGAGAAAGAAACAAGATACAAGACGCAAGATACAAACAAGTTCCAAATTCCAATATTCAAACGTTCAAATATTTGGAATTTCGAATCTTTGATTTATTGATTATTATTTGTTTCTTGTAACTTGTCTCTTGTATCTTGATCAGTTTGGGCGGGTGGTGGAATGGTATAC
>JAUSKR010000042.1 GCA_030649445.1 bacterium | reverse complement strand
TGATCCGGTTTTAAGCCAAGTGCTTTATCAGCCCAAGCAAAAATTTTACCCAAGCCGAAGTTCATAACTGCACCACCCAGTGTGACAAATTGCTGACCGCCGATAAACGGAGTTGTTCCAGTCCCATTCATTTCAAGAACTCCGTCAAGCGAAAAGGCCTTTGCGCCCATATTACCGGTGAAAATGCTGACCAGTAGGCCGCCGGTAATGTCTGCGTTGAGTTTGAAACCGAGATATCTCTCGCTATGATTGGATATCCAATTAGTTAGAGTATTGAGTCCGCTCGTGCCAAGATTAACATACGCCGCCTGTTTTTGGGGCTGGGTAGTTGCCGTTAATATTGCGATGCTTGCCGCGCCGGCGCTGACAAGATTGGCATCAATGGCGCTAAAATTAATTCCAAACAAATGGCCGTTGACCAGACCGTTCTTGGTATACTGTGCCAGCGCCGCCCAGCGTTCAGAGGTGTTGCCGTTGACCATTATCTGTGAAAAACCAGGGAAAATATTTTCATCAATCTTCCAGAGAGCGATATCCATCAGATCAAACTTCATTTTGTCTAAAGCCGCTTTTTTGACGCTGTTTTGAATTTCGTCGGCCGCCGCCTTATCGACCCGCTCTTTTTGAGGATTAGTGAGTAGATTAAGTCGGTGTTGAAGATCACCCATGTTATTGGAGAGGTATTCATAGGCGTAGACACAATTAGGATCAGTCGAGCCGACACAACTTCTTACAGCTCTGTCGTGCAACTCAGTTATTGGTTTATTTGCGGCGATAATTTCCGTTGCTAAATTTTTTGGATTGTAGCCATATCGGTAAGCAACTTCAGCTTGTACAGTTTTAGTCGCGTCGTTGAGTGTTCCACTGCTGTTGCCAACAGACGCCAGGATACTACTAAGCGAGCCGTCACCGCCGTGAATATTGGCAAACGACGACCCACTGTCGGGTTCTGGCTGGTAGCTGGTATCCGTGAGCAGACTTTCTTCATTCCATGCCATAAGCGGTATCAATTGATCTCTCGGCAAGCCGAAGAGGGCGAGTTTAATTTCATCATAGCTGATTCTCATGCCGACCGGCACGGCTTGATCACAGCCGCCGGGATTCTCGGCCGGATTACAGTTTCTGGTGCCGATGTTGCCGATCTCAATAAAAGCGAGGTTGGCCCCCATCGCCAGGCCGGCCGCTTGCATATAGCGCAAGTCGCCCCCCATCATCGCCCTGATATCGGCCACCGGCATATCGATGCCGATATTGCAGGAGCGGTATTGATTAAAATAGTACCCTTCTCGACAGCCAGGAATCTTGAAATCCAGTATTGTGTCGTGAAGAAAATTGGCCGCGCCATTCTGAAGCGCTTCCCAGACCCTGGCCTGATAATCGGGCGTGGCGGCTTTTTGCAGGCCGATACAATCTCGCAGATCGGTGGCTTTTTTGGCAGCCGTATCCCGCAAGGCCTGAAGTGCCGCCGCTTTGGCGGCTTTGTCTTCTTCTGTTGTCGCCCTCCTCAGATCATTGACAGCACTAGCAATTTGATTGTCAAGAACAACATCTTCGCCATTTGGAAAAATTTGAGCGTGGCAGGTAGTTTGATAGACGCCGCTCTCGGCCGGCAATATTGCCTTATAGAGACCGCTAAATGAGTAGGCCGTAGTCGAATTAAGCCCGGTTTCGGCATCTAATTTTTTGGCGCCAATTCCCAACAGGATCGGAAAAGTATTGCCGGGATTGTCAAGGATAGTCCCGATTGTGCCAACATCAAAGCCAACTCGGGCGTCAAGTTTGAAATGAAAAACCTTATCAAGATTTGAATATAATTTGTCCCATCTGTGATACCACTCACCGGGCTGGGCGGACAGTCCGGAGCCATTGACACATCTGCCTCTGACTATTTGCTGGTCGTTGCCTTTGCAGGCAAAGACGGACTTGATGTTGTTAGCCAGATCGACGGCGGCCGCTGATTCAGCTTGATCAAGCCCAAGCAACTGGGCTAGCTGCAATTCTCCGACTCTAATCCCCAGGGCGTCGCCGACCGAGTTGATATAAGCCGAGGGCTTGGTTCTCTGGCTCAGTAGTAAACCGGTCGAGAATCTGGCTAGCCCAAAAGTGTTGTCCAGATAGTTTATGTGGTTGTAGAAATTTTTGACCTGCTGATTGTAGTCGGCAATAGTGTTGGAATCGTCGGCATTTCCTCCTGCCGGCATTGGTTTGATCAGCGTCACATTTGGATCCGTCGAAGCCAACTTGGCATATATGCCGTTGTCCCGACTGTCATTTTCAAGAAGACGCTCTAGCAGTCTCTCAAGATTTTCCCGGCCGGCATCAGAGGTGCCGGTGACGACCAGCGACGAGCTCAGAAATGTCTTGACCTGGGCTAGCTTATATTGCGGCGAGGTGTTTTTGACAGAATTATATCTAAGCTCTCCCAAAATTTGCCCGATGGCTTCCTCAAAATATTGTTTATCGGTTTGATCACCCGTCGGCGCGACGGTTTTCCCAGTCAAATCGAGCGGCAATTTAAAGGCGACAAAGAAATTAATTACCCCGACATTTTTGACCAAGTTGGGCAGGTCGTCATGAGTCGGATCCTTCCTGACGACACGGAAGGTGCCGCGAGGCAGAGAAAGAGTTTCCTCAATTTTTTCCTGGCCGAGCGTTGACATAAAATCGTCAAAATTTAAGTCCAGCCGGTTGAGCGGAAAATAATTTAGACCAAAAGCAGAGCCAAGGAGTCCGCCGCCGGCTGAGGCCAGGGCGCACTTTCGTCCCTGTGGACTGACGGCAGTCACAATCAGCATCGTCGTGCCCGGCTTCAGATCAAGCGCCCGGTCGACGAAAGTACCGCCAAGCCGATAGAGCGAACTGTAATCGCCAGTCAAAATATCGTAAAAATCACCGCCGTCAAACAGAGTTGGATCAATATTGAGACCGAGCGAATCGAAAATATTGGCGGTCAGAACTGCCTGCGCCACCCACGTTCCGACTTTAATTTTATATTGAGACAGTGGCGCGTCAATCGCCGTTCGAGTAAAGAGGTTCATCAGGGTAGGGGCTAGCCCCTTGTTATAACCTTCGAATGCCGCTTTGGTTATATCAATTCTGATCGCGTCGTCAAACCCTTCAATCGGACTCCCTCCCTGTTGTTGGATGATGGCTCTTAGTGCGTTGTCGGTAAAAATAGTCGCTGATTTATTATTATTGACGAAATTCCTCATCCCACTATAAACCTCGTCAAAATTTAAATTTAATTGGCTGGCGATTTTGCCGGCAATATCGCCCAAAACATCGGTGATTTTGTCACCATCGTGATCGTTGGCGAAGCGCGTCGCCTCGTCAGAGCTCTGGAAACAATGCCGGCCTTTTTTGTCGTAGTAGCAGAAGGAATCGCTCGGAACTGTTGTTTCGTTGACCATAAAACCATCTTTGGCCGTATAGGTGATCGGGCAAGCCGTGCCGGTAATTTGCGGATCGGCATAAGGATTGTTGACAACATAATCGGTCGGAATTCCATACTGCCCGGCTTCACTTGGCAGGAGGGCGCCATTGAGCATAGCAATATATTTTTCCAGTTCATTGTTAGAAATATTTAAACTCGAGGCCTGAAGGAGATTTTTGTCTTTCTGGCTGATCGATTTCGAGGTGATGCTTTTGTCGCCGGTAAATAGCATCTTGGTGTAGCCATCCGGGAGTTTTAATACTTTGTCGATTGCTCGCGCTCGGCTGTTGGCCAGTCCCCAGGCAATCGGCTGATTCTGAACCAGGCCGTCGTAAATTCCGGTCGGAAAGCCCAGCCGCATCAGCAAATCGTTCTGGGCTGACTGGATGCCGCCGGCGAAACCGCGAGTTGAAATATTGGCAACAATGTCGTCAGCATTTTTATCAAGATACTGAGTGCGATTGGCCGGGTCGGCTAGCCAATTTTTCTGGGCGGTTCTGACCCAATTATTGAAGTCGTTCGACGAACCTTTGCCGTGCATCATCCTAATGCCGTCAATCCACTCGTCTAGCGTCGGCTGTTTTGGAGCAAGTGCCGAAGTTGAGACTGAGCCAGAATTTGTAACTCTCATCCTTAGCAAAGCATTGGCGCGTGCCGGTAAAATTAGATCGCCCGCCCATTTGACCAGGTCAGTGTACTTGCCGTCCTTGTCTTTCAGGGCAAACCGCGGCATCTTACTTTTGATCACATTGCCCTGAAAATAGTAGGTCGGCATCGAAAACTCTTCTTCGATCTGGGCCTGACCGAGCGCGGCATAAAAAGTGTCGATGCCGGTCAGGCCGTATTTTTCGTAGTTTTGGACGAGATAGAGGAGTGAATTGCGCGGCAAACCGAGTTTGCCCTCAGCCGTATTGGCGCCAAGACGCAATGTAAACTCTTCCGGTGTTATCTTGTGGCTGAGGAGTCCGAAAACCAGCAGCATGATTTCCCAGTCGCTCAAACCTTTTCTAGAGCTGGAGCTGTTTTTATTCTTAGCCGCAGCTTGATTAATAGTGTCGATACTCAAAGCATCGGTTGAATTAATGGTATGCCCGGCCATTATTTCGGAAGCGGTCAGAATGAGGGTGTTGACATCATAAATTAGAGCATTGATCTGGTTTATTTTGTTGACCGCTTCAGTACTGCTGATACCGCCGTAGCGGTCTCTCAGAATTTCCAGGTTGTTTTTCAGATCAGACAGCTGAGGTTTGATCGTCGCAACGAGAGTGGCGATCTTATAAATTTTGGTCAAATCAAAATCAGCGTCAGCATAAATTGATTTGACATCAGCCACAATTTTATTGATCCGGTCGGTGATGTCCTTGATTTCCGGATCATTCGAGGAAACCGCCGCCCAGTCATTTTTGATTTTTGAAACCAAACTCTGGATTTTGACGATTCTCGAGAGATAAAAAACAATTGTCTTGTCAGAGCCGCCGTTTATGACCAGAGACGGATTGGTATTTTTCAGATCAATGGTAGCTTTTTCCTCGGGGCTCAGAGCTTTGTTGGCGATGCCATAATAGAGCATCTTGGCGCCGATGCGCTCGAAAACACTCCGGCCGTTGGCTTGGCGATAACCCATGATCGAATAAAGGTCGGAACTTTCCAGTCCAGCCGAACGAGCACTTGTTTCAGAGACAATTTCATAAGCGGTCTGGCCGGTCAGCTTTTGCCGGTTACCATTGGTATCGGTGAAATTATATTCATTGACAGTGATGCCCTGATACAGTTGGCAGACGCTGGCGACGGAATTTGTGGCATCGGCCTGAGTCGGGTTTTGGAGATCGGCCGGACCCCTGTAAACGGTTTGACCCGAGTAAACGATATTAATGGCCGAGTTGTCAGGTCTAGGTTTAGTACAACCATCGGCCGCAGTAATTCTAGTTGCCAGATTTAATCTGAGCCAATCCCGAAAAACAAACTGGCCGTAAGTCGCCCGATCAAAAGGAACACCAATCTCTTGGCCGTCCGATGAAGAAAGAGTCGCGCTTTGGAAAGTCGCCCCAGTGGGCAGAAGGCTCGGGTCCATATCAAGTGAGTTCTGACCGAGCAGCCGGGCCAAGGTGTAGATGCCGATAGTTTTTAAGGCCTCAGGATTGCCTCTGAGTGCCTCAGCCCAAGTATCGAAGGCATCGGGGTTGTTTTGAGTCGGACCGGGCAGCTGGTAAGCGCTGTTGTTCAGCTGAAAATATTTCAGGCCGGCTGTCGTGTTGTTGTAGCGGCTAAGCCCGACTTTTTCGGCGTATTCCTCGCTTTTCATCGGACCAGACATAAAAGATTTTGTCGTGCCCGGGTCGATGTGGAGGATAGTGTCGATGTAGCCAGGATCAATCCGCAAAATCGCAACCCGGGCATCGGAAATGTAGTTTTTCAAATGATTAAAATCAACTGTCTCTGTCGGCCAAGAATTTTTTGGCAAATTAAGATCAGCTTCGATGACGACCCGGCCGAGAGACTTATTGTCGATAAGGTATTGACTGGTGCCATCACTTTTTAGCTGAAAGAAACGGTCAAGGTCGTGCGCTCGCAGACCCATCTCGTGCTCAATCTTGCGCTGACCGACGTTCACAAGCAGACCAAGCAAATCGTAGACCGGCTTTGTCTGGCCATTTTGATGGGTTGCCAGAAGATCAAGATTATCAAGCGAACCAAACGGCAGGCCCAAGTTCTTTTCGACGGCTGACCGGCCGATAATATATTTTAGATTTTCCAGATCGGTAATGTCGGCGTCTTTGAAAATTTCTTTGGGCAAACCAAAGTAATCGGCAAAGTACATTGCGCCGAGGGCTTTGATCGTGTCAGTGGCATTGTAGCCCTTGAGATTGTGACCAGGCGAAGAAACGACTCCGGCCAAAAGCGACTGACCGAGGATGCCGACTAAATCAGTGAAATTGGCCTTGGTCAGATCACCGTCATATTGCGTTATGTCGCCGTTCATCGAGCTGAGCAAATCAATAATGCTTTGCTTGGCCAGATCTTTCATCATGCCCATTTGGTCGATAGGATTACCGCCAGACTTGGTATAGCCGTCAGTCGTTTGCCAGACGAGTTTGATCGGCCGAATCGGTTGTTTTTGCTTGGTATCACCGCCGAGCCGGCGCTTCTTGACCAGAGTGCAACGCAAATCGTCAACTTCAGAAATATCTATGGCTTGGCCAGAATTATGAGCGGAAATGTTGCGGTCGTCATTTAGTTCCTTGTCCATATCTTGGAAAAAAGCGTCGTATTGCGTGCCGTCGGTGTCCTCGACAACAGCAGTGCCACTGCCCTGATTTTGCTGACTGCCACACTCCGCCGCCGTCATCGTGCTGTCGCATTGTATAGCCGCCGGGGCGTTATTAGCGCTGGCGGCAGTCAGTGTCGGCGTGGCGACATTGTTATTTGTTTGAATAGTGGTGTCTGACTCGCGTGATTCCGCGTCGCTTTGCAAAAGCCGGGCGACACGAATGCGCCAGTGGCCGGCACCGCCCTGATCCTTCGGCGTGACTAAATAAATCAGCGTGTTGACAATGCGGATGTCGATAACGAGAGAGTCGAGGGCGGTGGTAATTAAACCAGTGATGAAGCTTCTCTCCTGTGCATTGATGTTGATACTGCTGCCGGTAATGAGAGCTGCCTGTATTCGACTGACTGATAACCCGGTGATACAGACCAAGGTGCTAGCGTCAACGCCAGGGTCTTCACCGCGGTTAATTTTGGCCACTACCTCAGCCCATTTTTTTTGGAGTTCGGTGTTGGTGTAGCTTTTTTGAGCCTCTTTGATGTAGGAAGCAATTAAATTATAATTCGCAACACGCTCGGCCGGGTCCTGATTGGCTACCCCCGACTTCAGAAAGTTGAAATATTGTACCCAGGTTGTAAATCTTGGAGTACTACTGGCACTCTCGCGCACCACCGTTGAATCAATTGCCCCCGTGTTGTGTTCAGGCGGATTTTTTCGGTCAACTGCTCCTTGTTCATTTTTTGGCAGAGCAAGATAAAGAGCAGTATAATCTTCGGCGTAATTTGGCATAATTCGCGACAGACACATCAGCGTCTTGACGGCGTTGCGGTCAGCGGTATTCATGACGATGCGGGGATTGCTCGGGTCGGTAAAAATGTCGCTAAAAGTTAAATTACTGCCGCCATTGCCGGAATATTGTGTCAGCAAAGTAAGCAAATTATTGTAGGCATCAGAGTAAGCTGGCGCCGTTGCCGGACAAGAACTACCCGGGCTCGGGGCGGAAATTTGATAGCTGACATTTTTTTGCGTACCAAGATCGATCTGAATAGGAGGTGGGCTGTCATACTCTACGCTTGCACCTTCAGAATCACTCTGATCCGCCGCTTTGACATTTTGCGGTACCAAAACGATGAGCGGATTGAGTGCGATCGAAAGCCCGATGATTGAAATAATAAATTTTTGAAAAAAAGATTTCATTTGGAAATTGTAGACCACGCTTTAGCGTGTCTAAATTAAAGTTAAAGCTTGGGCTACGTTTTTTTAAAACTTCAACACTTTTTTCAGATGCGCCCAGTAATACTCTCCCCATGTCGTATATTTGGGGCTTGAACTATCGTGATCGAGTTTATCGAGTAATGATGTGACCAGAGGAATGGCACAATAGGTAAATTCGATATGGACCAGGCTGATGCCGTCGATGCTAGTTGTGCCGATTGGTTTGTTTAAATCTGTAATTGTAATTTTCTCTCCCTTCTTGAACGAAGCTTCGATCGAAGCTTCGGGAATAACAAAAGCATAAAGGATCTGGTAATCGCCGTTCTTGATGACAATTTTTCGAGTGTTGTTATCACTAGTGTTGGCATCACTTGAAACATCGACAATCTCACCCTTGAAAGCCGGATAAACCTTCGCACCTCCTTTGGTATAAACATCGACGCCGTCACCTTTGTTCTCACCGGTGTAGATATAGGTGCCGTGACCAGCGCTATTTGTATCTGTCGAGCTTGTCGGATGAAGAGGCGTGCCGAGATGCAGGCCAGCATTAAAGTGACCGCCAGAGATCATATCTTCGGGATTGACAGGAGCTCGACCTTGAGTCGGCGGGATTGGGTCGTCAAATTTAGCCAAGATAGCTTTGATCAAATCGATTAAACCGGTGCAAGCATCGGTTTTAGGAGGAGTGCTGGCGCAATCGTTGGCCGCTTTCAGAGCATCATCAATTTGTTTTTTCAGAGCGTCATCAGTTGTTTTGTCTTTGAGGGCTGTCAAGTTTGGCAAAATCTTTGTCGTCAAAACATCAGAGGAGAGCTTTTGCTGGGTGTCTCTGTCACCAGCCAATAAAGCTAGTTTTTCCAGTGCCGATTTATTATCAATGGCATTGACGGCTTGGGCCGGTGTCTTACCGTTGGCACCGGAAGAGTACGAATTCCAAGCCCAGGCAAAAAGGGCGATAACAACAACAATAAGAAGTATCCACCAGCCATTGGTGAGAAGGAAGCTGCCGATTGCTTTCAGCACTGCCATCAGGGCTTCTTTAGTGAATTTATTGGCAAACCAGTTTTTCCCCCTGTCCCAAAGATTCTGTCTGGCCTGACCTTCGGCATCCGGCTGATTTAGGGGAGTTCGGGGTATTTGGGGTGATTGGGGTGGGGTGCCAGTACCCTGATCGCCGCTGTCCGACGCCGGAGATGTTGGCGGTGTTTGCGCTGGTGTAACATCGCCAGCAATTCCTGGCTTTGGCACGGCGGCTTCCGGAGTGACGCTGGCTTCCTGTGGTGGAGTTTCAGCCGCCGCCCGTTCCTGCTCCGCCACTCTGGCGAGATCGTCACGAGCCGCATCGGTCAGCTCGGCCACTCCTTTCTCACCGCGAGTTGGGGGAGTTGTCGGTTGATTGTCGTCATCCAAGGGCACGCCAAACGGGCCGGACGAGTCGTCGCCGTCACCCGTATCAGCTGACGGTGGATTTTCGAGATCATTAATCCTACGAGCCAGATCAGCCCGCCTAACCGGATCTCTTTCGGAACCAAGAGACTGTTTTAACCGTTGTATTTCCTCTGGTGTCGCCACTGCCCCTCCTAATTATTCGTCTTACGGCCGACGGTTACGAAACCCTGCCCCGTAGTCCACGCTTTAGCGTGGTTATTTCCAAGCTAAAGCTTGATCTACAATATTGTAGCCCAGCCTTTAGGCTGATATTTTCAAGCTAAAGCTTGGTCTACGCTACTCCACTTTCAACGCGTAAATCGCGTTATTAACCTCATATAAAATCAATTTGCCGTCGTCGGAAAAGGCAATTGAATTGATCGCTGTCGATCCAAGATTTTTGACCGAAAAGCCACTCATCGCCACTTTCTCGGTGTCGAAACGGAAGATAGACTGCGTATTTGTGCTTGGATCGGTCGCGGCGACGATAATATTTTTCGAATCTTTAGTCCAAACAACGGTGCTTAGGTTGGCTTTGATCTTCAGATCGGTCTTGTTGCCGCCGTCTTTGTTCATAACAGTGAGATTGGCGCCGGTCGAGAAAAGGATTTTATTGCTGTCTGGCGAAAATTTGGCCTCGGTTTGGCCACCGTTATCAGTGACCGGCTTGATCGCCCGGGAATAAGTATTGAAGAGATAAATTTTATTTTGTCCAGCGTCTTTGTTGCGCGGAATGACGATCAGCCATTCCGAATCAGGCGACCAGCGCAGGAGCGGATTTTCAATATTGAGCTCGGCGAAATTAACCACTCTGGTCATCTCGGTGTTGATAATATTGGCAAAGACGAGTGATTTCTCGCCGCTGGCCGGAGCATAATAGTAAGCAATTTTAGAGTTGTCTGGCGACCAGGCGACAGCGCCGATGTCGGTCCCGCCCCAAGGCGTGTCGGTCTGATGGACGAAGTCGTATTTCATAAAGTCAAAGAGCGAGATGCCGTTCGAATGCCGCATTAGAGCCAAATCCTTGCTTGGTGACCAGATTATTTCCTTGACGTCATTGATTTTGGCGTCGGTGATCGGCCTGTTTTCGATGACATTGACTTTGCCAGCGCTGTCAAGCCCGACCTTGGTCTTGTAGACCGTACTGCCGGAGAGATAGTAGCCGTCGTTAAAATCACTGCCCTTCATCAGAAAGGTGCCGGCGGTGTTGATCTGGACCGGCTTCGGTGTCTCGGTCAGGGCGACGGCGATCTGCCTATTAAAACCACGTCCCAAAGTGACCGTCTCGTTCCGGCCGATGTAATTGTTGGCCTCAATTTTCAGCAAATGATCGCCGGTCGAAGTATTTAAACTAGCTTCCCCGGCGATAACTTTCAATTGCTTGCCGTCAAGCCAAACGCTGGCAGTTCGAGGCGAAACGGTGATGGTGGCAAAGGCGCGGGTGAAAAACCAGACCGCCGCCACCGCCGCGACAATCAGCACAAATCCGACGATATAGACCGTTCTTTTAATTTTTGTTAATTCGACATTCATTTTTTTATTATAACCTTACTTTGATAGAGATGTCATTTCAAAACACGGATTCTCGTTGTCATTCCACTGTCGGTTTGAGGCAACATTATTGGTCCATGATTACACAAAGAGGCGGAAGCAGCCGTAAACCCAGGAAAGGCCGTGTTTTCGCCTATATATATTTCGATATGGCCCTCCGTCCAGACAATATCTCCAGGCTGAAGCTCGCTAATATTATGAAATTTTTTAACATCATATTTGTCTTTGTGCTCAGTCGCATAATCATGTTGATCGCTTGAACCGCCCGCAGGAAACGATGCGTCCGCGCCGGTCTGCCGCAGAAGGTATCCAATAAATCTGGCACAATCCGAAAATCCGGTCGCTTCAGCCGCCTGGCCTGGAAACTTGCCATAACATCTGTCGCTTCCGCTAAATCCCCAGCTTTTGTAATTGCTATTTTGAAGAAATTGGGCATAAATAGAGAGATTATTTTTAGCAACGCTGTCATAATATTTACTCGGATTATTTCTACAGCCATCGCCTTTCGAACACTCTTTAGCGGCAACATCCTTGACGACTTCCAGCGCTAACCCGGCAATCTTACAACCTGGTGTCGTGCTAGTTGCGGTTTGGGCTTGACTGCTTGTGCCGAGTGGTACGGCAGAGGCAATGGCGTTGGCGATGCCTGTGGCCATCTTTACTTTATAGCTGGAACTTGTCGCGTTACTTGATGTCATATCAAACATTTCGATCAAAGCACTCGGTACCGTACTCCAACTTGACCCGACCAGATTTCGGCCGTATTGAGTCCCCGCTGTATCGGATTTAGGGTCTGACTGTTTCGTCAGGCCTTGACCAGTGGCCATGAAAGCTGAGAGCGCTTTTGCGATTGCCTCACTTTTTTGGGCTGTATCTTGAGACGGACCAGCGTGACCATCTCGGGAGCTTCCGGGATAAGTTGGGTAAGTGAAATAGTATCCCTGGTGCGGGGTCGAGGCGCTACTAGAATCAGCGTGAATCCGGAAAATTAGCGCGGCACCCTTTGAATTGGCAAACAAGGCCCGTCTCTTATTATCCTCATCAGTTTGTTGGTCATTGTTGCCTGGGGCAGCTGAGGTATCAATACCGCCACCGTTTGGGTCTCCTCGCGTCATGTAGACAGTGTAGCCCTTCGCTCGCAACTGGTTGGTTACCGCAAGGCCGACTTCTAGTGCAATCCCGGGCTCACCCGTCGCTCCGGCATGATTATTTGGCGTGCCATGACCAGGATCGATGACTATAATACTGCCATCACTACTGGTCGTCGTTGTCCCGCCCTGGCAGGCCTGGATATAGCTGGCACCGGCAGATGGGGTGAAGGCTTTGCAACCGAGATTTAGTTTTTGAAAATTAGTCCAGGTTCTTTTGGCATATTGCTGGGTGCCCGGATTGCCCCAATCTGGTTTCGATGATGGCGACACGCTAAGGTTGTATCCACCATTGGCCCATTCCTGTGCCGCGACCGGACCGGTGTTATACCACAGTCCGGCGAAGACGATGGCTTGTTCGTCGCTCGAATTTATTGGCTTGTTTGCCCACTTAAAACCATTTTTTATGTCAACAGCGGCGGCGTAAGCGGCGGTATCAAAATCGTTCCACCAATCGCTTCGTCCGACGCTACTAATTTTAAAACCTTCTTTATCCAAGAATTCCGCATAATCATCCTTGTTTGGGATCTGAAATGGGCCTTGGTTGCCTTCATTTGGCGTGTCTGCGGTCCAACTACCACCTGGCGGTGTATACCAGTTATTGTTATGCTCAGACAGGTAGATTGCTCCAAGCAGTGCCGGTTGGATGCCGGCCTTATTGGCCGCCGCAGTTATTTTGTCCTGATACCCAGCCGGCGCACCCGCCCATGTGTCACAGTTAATATTTGGCGATGCTTCACCGCGGGAGTTCCACCAGGCAGCGATACTGGCGCCAAAGAGAGTAATAACCAATATTAAAATAACTGCCGTAACGATTATGGCGATGGCCAGGCCGACCAAAGTGTAGCCCTTTCTTGTTTTGATTTTATTTTTCTGTCCCTCCAAATTGAACTCCATGCTACAAATCAAAAATCGCCACTGTGTCATTCTGAGCCCGTTCGACTTCGCTCAGGGCAGGCTTCGCGAAGGATCCCAAAGATTCTTCACGGAGTTTACCCTGAACTTGCTGAATGGATTCAGGATGACAAAAGTGATATTTATTTTTGACATTTGGATTTACTGGCGACCCTGATGGTAAAAAGTGTACGTTGGGGTGTCAGAGGTAAAATTTCCAATCGGTTGTTCGTTTACGACTCCTGCCTGACTATTACCGACGACAGTGATTGCACCATTAGGATTGACATGAACGACGCCAACATGATGAGACACTCCACTGGCATCAAAGAAAAAAACCAGATCACCTGAGACAGGCCGATTTGTCGCTTTGTAACCGGCATATCTTTTTAAGTTGTTTAATAGCTCTTGAGCCAGAAGATATCGCTGATTGATCACCCCTGCTTGTATCAAAGCATCCGATGCAGCCGCTGAACATCCAAATGATTTGTTGTCCGGTAACGCACAATAATCTTTTTTTTCTTTCATCCCCATCATCGCTCCGAACACATTCGACGTGTTTATATCGTTCTGACTCGGACGACTCGACGATCCTGTCATATACGACAACATTTTTCCGCCCAGACTGTCGGCATCCTTGTTCAATTGTCCCGTTGCAGCCAGATAAGTCACCAATACAAGACCAATCCCAACTATAATTGCGAAAAGAAGCAAAACTGTTCTTGTTCTTTTGCCAATTTTAGAAGGTTTATTTCTTCCTTGATTTCCCCGAACTGGTTTTAAGTTCATCTGTCGCCTTTTGTTCTTTTAAGTATTTCATTGTTAGGACTTGCGCAAAAACCTTGTAGACCACGCTTCAGCGTGTTTGGATCAGGATCGGATTATTAGTTGTCACTGTGACCACCAAGCTAAAGCTTGCGCTACAGTGCGTAAATCCGGCTATTGTCCCAATATCTGTTTTGGATCAGTCGTGATGATTTGGTCTTCGGTGTAAGACGCGACGGCCTTGAAGGCGACGTGGTTCAAGCCGGCAAAGAACAAGCCCTCGCCGACATCAGATTCAAGCAGTAAATATTTTTCGCCTTCGGTCAGATTGAATATCTCGGCAACGACATCGATCGAAGCCGTTGATTGCTTCATCAGGACCTGCATCGACGAGTTGGCGACGACGGCCTTGCCGTAGCGGCTGGCCAGGAAGTCCTCGACGTCTTGGCTGATGATTGTTAAACCCAAATAATACTTGCGGGCCCGTTTGGCTAGACCGTATAGAAACTTGGCCGAGTCCTCGTACTGCATCATCCACCAGGCCTCGTCAATGATCATCAGCCGCCGCTTCATATTCATCCTGACCTTGGTCCAGATATAGTCAAGGACGGTATAAATGGCGATTGGCCGCAATTGATCTTCCAGGTCGCGGACAGAAAAAACGACAAAGCCCGGCTTCAATTCAAAATTGGTCCTCTGATTGTAGAGATTAGCAAAGGTGCCCTCGACGAATTTTGACAGCCGGGCCCGCAGGGAGTCAGTTCCTTGCATATTGGACAGGACGTTATAAAAATCCTGGAGGAGCGGCGGCTCGTTTTTCTGGCTTTCCGGGTCGATCGTAATATCTTTGAGAGCGTAAGTCTCATAAAGGGCTTTATCGACGACGGCATCTTCTTCTGGATTCATACCGCTGACCATCAAATTGATTAGACCGTGCAGAGAAGCAATATTTGAGCGCAAGACATCCTCGCCCTTTTCGTTGGCATTGATCGGTAGATCGAAAGGATTGATCCGTTTGTCAGAATTGAGTGAGATCTCCAGATAACTGCCATCAGCCGCCTCGCAGAGTGTCTTGTATTCATTTTCCGGGTCAATGACGATGACATCAGTCCCCATCATCAGATATCTGAGCGCTTCAAGTTTGACAAAATAAGACTTGCCAGAGCCGGATTTGGCCAAAACTATTGTGTTGGCATTCTCGAGAGAAAAGCGGTCGAAAATTATGAGCGAATTATTATGCCGGTTGATACCATAGAGAATGCCGTCGTCTTGGGTCAATTCACTTGAGGTAAAGGGAAAAGTTGATGAGAGCGAGCTGGTGTCAAGATTGCGCAAAACCTTGAGATTGTCTTGCATCAGCGGCAGGGTCGCGTTGAAACCCTGTTCCATCTGAAAAAGTGTTTCTTTGGTATAAATGAGCAGGCCGCCAAGTGTTGATTCGAGCTGATCGGTCACAGTCCGTAGTTCTTCGGCTGATTTAGCATAGAGCGTAAAATAAAGACCAAATTGGAACAGCCGGACCTCACCGCGCTGAAGGACATCGCGGAGTGATTCGACATCGCCAAGAGCCGTCTCGAGTTCCGGATCTCGGGGCTGGCCTTTTTCCTGATGAATTGACATCGTTGACTCGAGCTTACCGACCTGAGTTTTCAGCTCGCTCATGACTTCTTTCGACTCGAGTGGGTGGATGTAGAGGCTAGTATCCATCGACAGATCATAGTTGATAATCGGGGAGAGCCAATTGGTTTCGATGTAGCGCGGATAAGTGAAGACGAAAAGAGTTTTGACAAAGTAACTGCCGATCTGAACATAATTTGAGGTCACAGTGAAAGAAGCCGGGGCGATAATGTCGCGGACGGAGGTAGTTCCCTGCTTTATTTTGTCCTGAGCCTTTTTCGCCTCCTGCCAAAATTTGTCCGGATCGGAATTCTTCTCCCGAGCGGCGATATTTTGCTGAGCCAAGACGCGCGGATCGGCTGATGGAGTCTGGTCATTCAGGGAGATCAGGGGATTCGGGGTAGGTGTTGTGGGGGCTGGTGTTTGATTTTGAGTTTGATCTGGCATAGTTAGTTAGAATATTGAATTATGAATACTGAATCATGAATATTTGTTGTCATCCTGAGCGTTGGCGAAGGATCTCCGAGATTCTTCATTGCATTCAGAATGACAAGATAGATTACATTATTTTCTACTTCCTAGTTATTTGATTGGTGTGTTTGCTGGTGGAATTGGCGAAGCCTGAAGCGGCGCAGCAGTCGGGGGATTAGTAGTCGACTGATTTGGAACCGGATTTACCGGAGCTGAAGTGGGTTGGGCTGGTTGAGTCGGAGCAGAAGCAGCCGTGGCAGCTGGTTGGCCGGCGGCGCTTTTTGCCGGCGTAGTTGTTGCCGGATTAGCTTTTATTTCTTTTTCGCCAGCTTTTAAATCTTCCTGTTTTTTGGATTGTGTCTCTTCGCGGCGCTGAGCCTCAACGACAGCTGTATTATCGATCATTCCGCCCTCCGCTGCCGCCGGTTGAGTTTCCGCCACCGTTGCCGTGCCCTTAAATTCAGATTCACTCATAATGACAGGTGAAGCCAGCATCGTCGCATCCTTGAGCCGTTCTTTGGACGCCTCATCAGGGTTGTACATCAGATAAAAAAGCTCAATTAAGTCTTCAGTCGAAAGCTGAAAACAATGCAAACCCATACTGCCTAGGCCGGTGGCAATTGTCGCCGCCCGCTCTTTGAGCTGATCAGCATGAGCCTTGTAATCAGCATCAGAAATTTTCAAATGATCGAAAGCTGACTTCTTGCCAAAAAGACTGCCTAAAAATCCGATCTTTTGGATTGAAACCGGTTCAAACGAGACAACAGCATAAAAAGTCTTTTTCATAATGTTGGCAATGTCGATCAACTTCCTCAGAAAGTCAACATAATCAGTTGTCTGCATCTTCAGTATTTCGCTGGTTTGGGCCTCGCCAAGTTTTTCGATTTTGGCGATGTAAGGAGTCAGGTCAAGCCGCCGTGAGCTAATGACAATCTCAATCGGAAAATGAAGCGAGTTGAGAAAGCTCTGATATTGGAAAATAATTGAATTTTGCTCCTGCTCGCTTTTGAGGGCAAAATTGGTCGCCGCCACCTGCAAAACCAGACGGTAACTGCCGTCTTTCATCACGACGACACCATCTTTGATGCCGGCGATACTGATTGCTTGTTGAGTGGAATTTGCTGCCATAGTTTTCCGAAGAAAAATTAGTCAAGAATCATGATTCAAGCTTGGTATTGTCTGTTTTTTTGGCAAAATCGGATATCTCCTGTTGAGAAATATTTTTACTTTGGACGATGTTTTGCTGTTTCTCGGCATGATAGATTTCGATGCTCAGATCTGAATCCTCACCTTCATGCCAAAAACGTTGCCGTGGTGTCGTCATATAAACAATTGCCGATTTAATAAAATGAGTGAACGGCTGTTCGTTGATTTTGACAAAATCAAGGCAGATGACAAAGAGGGCGACCGGCGCGATGATAACATAGGAGAACGGCGATGGGATGGCGTTGGCGGCGATATAGCAAATGCCAAAACCGATGACGGCGTAGACAAACTGAACCATTGTCAGCGGCCCGAGAATACGATCCTCCATATCGATGTTTTGCGGCACCTTAAATCTCAATACCCCTCCTAGCTCAGACACTTTTACTTAGCCAATTATAGCACGACCATTCCCAGTGATACAACAACAAGAACTGAACAGGGGACGGTTCTCTTTTGAATACAACTTTAGGCTTTTTTAATTTTTCGATTGACTTTTTGTCTTTCTTGATATTGTTGACGATCACTTCCCCATGCATGTTTGTTGTATGACTCTTCGATAATTTTATCTACAATAAGGCTCTTATAGTTTGTTTGACGCTCAGCACTATCGCCTCCCGTTTCTTGATAAATAAAATCAGGTGTAATCAAATGGTTCGTTTTGCCATCGGCGTAATAGCTATAGCTTGAGTGTTGATAGTCTTCGGGCTTCTCGACCAAATGTGCTCTGACTGGATTTAGCTCGATATATTTGCCACACTGGATGAAATAGGCGTCCTTGCCAACTGACTGGCTTTTGTATCTGTCCTGCCAGAAATGGCCGACCCAGCCGTATTCTTTGTTGAAATGATGGAAATAAGCCAGATTTAATTTTTTCATAAAGGTAGAAAAATCAAGAGCCTTTTTGGTCTGAATTAGAAAATGGGTATGATTTGGCATCAGGCAATAGTGATAGAGATCGAAAGGATGTTCGAGTTTGTATTTGGCGACAAGGCTTAAATAATAGTGATAATCTTCATCAGATCGAAAAACAACATTCCGATTGTTGCCTCGGGTCATAATGTGATAGTAGCTCTGTGATAAAAGAAATCGTCGTGTTCTTGGCATGGTCTAATTATATCGTCTGTCAAAACCTTGTCAAGTAAAAAGCCTAATACCGAGATCAGAAGAGAACCGTCCCCCAGAGCCCCTAGAGCCCTTTCCGTCCCCTAGAGCCCTTTAGAGATGGGGCTTGTGTTGCGGCGGCCCCGAGTTGTTTGAGAGGCACTTTTTCCCGCTTCATTTCATCCAACGAGACAAGATTATTGTCAAAATAATTTATTGCCATGATCCGGCGAAATTCGTACTCGGCCACGTCATAATCAGTCAGGGGGATTCGCCTCTTTATCAGCGACAGTTTCACCTCGCAGATCGCCTTGGTGATGGTGATAAAGGTAATTGCTTCCTCAATATCAGGTCGGTCTATCAGGCTGTCGATATCTATTTGCAATCGGCCGGTTGTCTTGTAGAAGTTATTGATCAGGGGCATCTTGTCTTGCATCTCCGGCGCGCTGGGCGGAATTCGAATAAAGTCAACTGTTTTGACCAGGACGTCCAGAGCGAGCTGGTCGATCTGCTTGATCTTCTCGGGATCAGCCTCCTTGGAGGCTTTGTACAAGCGCACCATAACCAAGACTTGACTCTCCACCGCCAGATAGGAGATATTGGCAAAACCGACCTGAATCTCCTTTGAGCGCTTGACGATCTCTTGCCAAGATATCTTTTTCTGACCGATCAGGTAGCTTTCTTTAAGGTAAAAATGCTCACCCAAATCTTTTATCAGCGAGGCGTTTAGCGTCGCAAAATCATCCCGGTAATGCATGGCGATAGTAAAGATCATCCTCTGCCGGTCGTCGGGCAGGGCTTCGACGCCGCAGGCATTGGCCAGCCGGATTGCAAGATTATTTTTGTGGCGAGCGATCTCGCCGAGCAGATCAAGGTCGAGAAAAATCTTATTGAAATCGAAAAAGTCGGTCGGCGACAAGTCTTTCATAAAGAGGAGCACTTGGTCATAGCTGTGCTTTTCGAAATAGAAGGCGTAGTGCCGGATTTTTTCTTGTATCTCTTCGGTCATTTCAATTATCCAATTTAAATAATATCATCCAAGGTTCAAGATTTGCGCTCCGTTTCATAGTCCGGGTAGCCCATGCCGCTACGGGGACTAAAAATATCCCATAATTCCCTTGGCGCCACCTGCCCCAAGCCGGCCAATTCGTCGAAATATTTACCGGCTTCCTTATTCCTTGTCGAGTAGTATTCCGAGCCACCTCGATATCGGTCCAAGCCTCGACCGAGAAATTCGCCGAAACCGCGCAAACCGGCTTTTTCGGCTGCAGACTCGATAGAACGGAGGAACGCTGCACTTTGTGCCCGTTCTGGCTCTCCAGCATCTTCAGCTACTCTGTTGAGAGTGACCTTAACTTCACCTGAAACAGTGTCGTATCGGATCGTTGAATTTGCTTTCAATCGATCCTGATTTATCGACGTGTTTGCGTGTATATAGGCAGGCAATTTCTTTGTCAATGCTGCATTTACCTGCTCTGACATTGCTACGATTGCCTCAGAAACTGCTTCTCCGTGTTCCTCATGAAGTCTGGCAATTTCTTTCACTAGAGATTGTCCAGTCAAGGATGCAAAATCAACTATTGTTCCCTTTGCATCTGTCATTCCTGCCATTGCCGCTCTTAATTCGTCACCCAGGGCAGGTGAATGACTTTTAAAACCGTCTCTAAGTACTTCAGCAAAAACTTCATCGCGGACGGCCAGGCCACCGGTACTATTGGCGGCAAACTCGAGAGCGCTCTGGCCGCCATTTGCCATCTCATCGAGCAATTTCTGATTTCCCGGTCTTGCGGCCATTTCAGCTCGCATGTTTCCAATCATCCGACTG
>JAUSKR010000036.1 GCA_030649445.1 bacterium | reverse complement strand
GAAGTTGATGTCCTGCCATTAGACGGAGAGGCAGAACAGAAAATTGCAAAAGAAGGAGTCCCTGCGGTTGTTCATGTAGAAACGCCCGAGGAAATCGCGGCGCGGGAGTTTGTGACCAATATAGAAGGTCTGCGACACGATGCCGAGGTGTATATCGAGCAAACGAGGGTAGCGCGATCGGCGCGGACTACTCCTGAATCAAATCAGACCCAAAATAAAACAGTTGAAACTCCGCCAGACCGTCCTCAACCAGTCAAAATGGGCTTCATATTAAATTCACGGCTCAGGCTGATGGGAATTCAACATCGCGAACAGGTCTTGGAACTAGCCAATCTCTTGCAGGAATTCCAGAATGTTTCACAAAGATATCCGACTGCATATGTTGTTGCGAGCGAAGCAGAAAGCCGCGCGAAGACTTATCAAGACAATGGTTACGAAGTTGAAATAGTTGGTGTGCAGGGAGATGACAATCAAAAAGCACTACGTCTTAATAGAAATGTCCCCTACCGATTTGGCGCAAACGACGCTCGCGGTCTATCTCAAATAATTGAAGAAGTGGTCGAAGCAGGGAAACCACCTGATCTTGCGGTTCAAATTTGCCGAGATCTCCACGATGTTGGTCTCTGGCTCGGCGCGATTTGGCATCGGACTGGAGGTATTGAAACGGCACCATTTATCAGCGCGATTAGTCAATCGCCAGAAACAGTAAGCTTTCTTCATAAATTGGCTGAGTTGGGAATTCGAATCGATCCTGGCGGTTATTCTAGTGGTGGCGTGCGTGATCTTGATGTGATAAAGCTGACTGAGCTGGCACAACAATATCCAGATATTGGACAGTTAGGCACAGACCCGCAAAAAGTGGTGTTGGTAAATGAAGCGGCTGGACGGATAAAGCTCGAAGAATTACCTGATTTTCTGGCAATAACTCAAGATGAACAATCGGCCGAAGTTCTGTTCCAAATCCGAAACAAGTTGCGGGAAACCTCTGATCTGTATGGGTTTCCGCTGTTAAAATATGTCCGTGCTCTTAGAGAAAGTCCAGACAATTTGGACGATCAATTGCTCAAACTCTTTGAACTCAATATCACGACACCCTCTTTGTCAGTGCGTTCTGTCGATGGAATAGCCGAGGCGATTGAAAATCTGCGGCAATATATTATCTCTGACAATGTTCGGGCGTTGCTTGGTGATGCTGGTCTAATAGATAGTGTATCCGATGTGTCTGACTTGCTTGGCACAAAAATTGACCCAAACGAGCTTACTCGCTACCAGACAGTTTGTCAAAGTAAAAATGGCTTGGCACTTCTGGGGCTTTTGCGGGATTGGCATGCTGATCAGACTGGATACGACGGCTCGTCTGGTGTTAGCAATGTCTGGAAATATAATTTTGATATAATTGAGCTACTCTTGCGTGACGAAAACGAATCTCTGCTTGCGGAAATTATCAAGCCGGAATTCCAATCCTTTGTTGACGGCTTGGCGGCATCGGGCTATAGATTTGATCTACGCAAATTGGTCAACCAGTATTCAGAAAATAAGCATGGGTCGCTTTTTGAATTATATGAAAATGTTGAAGCAAGGGAATTTATCAGCTCTCCTGAAGGCGCTGAAATCTTGCAGTTGTCCGGTGGTCTTGATCTTGACAGATTGAAATTCGACATGGAATTTGAAAAACTGCCAAATGGTCTCAAATTCTTGCGAGATTTAAAAGAGTTTTATGGTCTGCGGATCCGCGATTTGAACTCGTGGGGATTTTCAGGCATGCCGAGTGAAATTGTTGAATTGGTCAGCAGTGAAGAAATGCGCTCAACTTTGTTTAGTCAGGAGGCCGTCGATCTTTACAAACGGATGGCTGACGCGGAAGGTTTTCGTTTTCGGCTTAGTTATTATTTTATTCGAGAGTTCACTGATTTGGTCAGAAATCCCGAGCTACAGAAGAAAATATTTGACGAAAGCAATGCCGGATTTATTAAAGAATCGTGTGGAGTAACCGATGTTCATTCCTCCTTATCAGTCAGGCATATGGAAATATTGGCGGATGTTCCCGAGGAACTGCGGCCGTTGATTCACGAATTAATTTCAAAATTTGGTTATAGTGTCAGTTTTCATTCTACTGACAACAAGATTATAGACCAAGAATTACTAGAGGCTCTCGACCAGAATGATGACCTGAAAGCACGATTATTTGACCAAAACCCTACAAATGCTGATCGTCCCGATTCGGATCGTGTTAGTTTCGTTCGCAAAATTATTAACAATCCAAACATTGATTATTACCGATTTAATATCTCTGATATCGAAACACTCATCAGTCTTCCGATTGGAATCATTGATTTTGTCGACGAGATTAGTCGACCGGAATTTCGGCAGACACGAGTAGATGCGTCTCGGCGTCTCAAACTTGATGATTTGACCGGCCTGGTGGTTCTACAGGAACACCGTGAAAAATATCTAGAAATGTTGGGTCAGTTGGTTTCAACAGGAATGAAATATGACTATAGTCCCAGATACAATGACGCGCTTATTCGGCTTTTCGAACTGCCACTCGATAAGATTTTTGGATACTATAGTTATTTTCTAAATAAATTCGGACGAAATCAAAGTTTTGACCCATCTGAAGCACTTGGTCTTTCGATTTTAATTGAAAAAAATTACACGACCGAAATGCTGGACGATGTTGTAACTGTTTGTGAAAGAGTGACAGGGAGCGAATCGAAGTGGTGGTCTATCTCGAGTGTTCCAGATTTAATTTATCTTTATGAACACCAAGATGAAGTTGTTGAGACTGTACGGGCACTTGAGCAGCTCGGATCCCCACCGCAGGGTGATCAAATCCATCTGTTTTTAATTTCAGAAATACGACAACTTCATGCTGAGGGCGGGGTCGAGAGAATTAGGGCGGTCAAAGCTGATTTTCCTGATTTTGTTTATCAATTCGGCACTGTTACTGATCCTTATATAAAAATTGTCTGGAGCGATGAGAGCCGGAAAAAGTTCTTCGAGCATTTCCGTAGTGTTGTTGAAATCTCTCGCCCATATACCGATGGGCTACTTGGATCTATTTTGACACAATCAGGAATTTCCCGAGAAGAAACCACCGTCATTGTCGCGGAAAAAGGTGAAGAATTTAGCCAAACGGTTCAACAACTCAGGGAGGGAGTGTTTTCCAGTGAGGAGACTCAGGCGGAGCGACGGGCTTTTTTCTGTGATATCAGGGTTCTTCAGTTCGTCACAACTGAACCAGCTAAACTCAAAGATTTAGTCGAATTAAGCAATTTGGGCCTGCTCGACAACCCCAGGTCTTTTCCGTATTTGCTCGCCAATTTGAACAAAATTTTCGAACACGAAGGAGATGGGCGTATTGACTTTCTGACAGTCGTCAATCAAGTTGCTGATCATCTCTATGGCTCAGACCAGTATCAAAATTTGCAAGGCATTACTGACAAGATTTTAACTCTTGGCCCGGCAAAACGAGAACAGTACTTAGGTGTTCTTGACGGGGTGACCAAATCCCCCTCACGTGAGATTCAGCGGATTCGGAGCGAGCTGATCGATCAGCTGATGACGACCGAAGACCCGATTGCTACTTATAATAAAATCGAGCAAATTTTTATTCGTAATAATATT
Source organism: bacterium (assembly GCA_030649445.1). Classification (GTDB taxonomy): domain Bacteria; phylum Patescibacteriota; class UBA1384; order XYA2-FULL-43-10; family 1-14-0-10-43-13; genus 1-14-0-10-43-13. Next base: position 5,796 of record JAUSKR010000036.1, on the reverse strand, counting down.
CCCCTTGTCGGCAAAACTTTTGAAGTTTTCCAAATCATTCACCAGAATGGATTGCTAGCCGAAAAACTAGCTGATCCCAAATTGAGCCCTGTGTTGCGCCGAGCGAGTGAAGCACGACGCTACAGTATAATCTACGGTGACCTACTCCGAGCCCAATTACTCTCTGGTAATCGCAATCTACGCGATTTTATGACTGCTTTACAGGGCGATGAGTTACATCTGGATGAACTCGAGTCTGCTGATTTTCAAACGACTGACCCAGACGAGCTAATCCGCGCACGCCACTTTATCGACCGACTCAGAGCTCTTCATGAGGAGTCATTGATCCGTGTGAGCCGGCCGTTGTCCTCCGTGCCATCGACCGCGAAAGATCGTTTGACTCCGGAAAAGATCAGGGAGGAACTCACTGACTTGCGCCAGTCACTTGCTGTCAGAGAGGATCAAACAATTCATGACCGAATAGCTGAGATGTTCCTTCGCCCTCTTGGGGTAGACTCTGTTGACGCGGCGATGGAAATGATGCGAGGGGCAAAAGCGCGTGCCGATGGCCGTGCCAGGTCTCTTGTTGCTGGCTCAGATGGATCTCTGACCATTGAATCAGGAACATTGCTGAAGGGCATAGGTCAAGAATTTTTTGGCCGCATTTTACAAAATGGCTCTGTAGCCAAAGAGTTTCTTGGAGAGTCTGCTGCTTCGGATATGACTCCGCTCGATACCGATGTCAGCCGCGTAACTAATGCGGATGCAGCCGCGGGTTTTTCAGACGCAGTTCATCTATCTATTGCGAGTAGCTATGGCGATTTGATGCTCGTTGTCAAAGACCGTGGACAGTTTCAGCAAACTTCAAGTGAAACTCCAGCACGAGTTGATCCGGAACATTACGAACTTTTCGAAACCGGCGGCGGGCGGCATTTCGGTATCCGAACCGGTTTTCCGATGACAGAAGTTGATTTCATCGTTGCTAGACCTGATATGGTTGCTGACACCAGATCGCTCGAAGCAGTCTATTTTGAAATAGCACAGAATGGCTACTACATTCCAGTCGTAAACGATAACGGTGAAATTGTTTTTACGCCCGAGATGTATGACGACTATCGCCGGATATTTGCCGGTCTGTCAAATTTTGATGGTGTGCCGGTTGATATTTTGAGAATGGCGGAAAGTGATCCGCAATTTCAAAGTGTTCATGAACTTGCTCAAGAAATTGATGCTGACAGAAAGAATCTGGATAGAACTTACAGCACAATTCGTGAAACAATCGTGAAGGTTCTAAAAAGCTTCGACCCACAAATTAATTTGAAAGAACCCCACGATGCGGGAATACTTGGTGCTGAGCTTCTTGACACTGGCTCAACCGGGCGGCACACCAATAAGCCCGGGGATTATGATTTTGACCTAGCTCTCAGACTTGATGATGCCGACATGCCGAAAATGATGGAAATAGTTACTCGAATCATGCAAGCTCTAAAATCGGAAGACGATTCTTTGTCACACCCAGAATTGGAGCGTGGGTATTATCAGATTCGAGCGATGAAATCACACGGCATTATTGAAGGCGAGACATTTGATATTGATATCGGCATAAGCGGTAAGTCTGAGCAATCGGTTTTTGGTTCACATGATTCGATCCGCGAAAAACTCGATTCGATTAGCACAGATTCAGGCTCAGAGGCTCAGACTGAGGTCATTGCAAACATTGTTTTGGCCAAAAAGATGCTTTCAGAAATCGGTGCCTATAAAAAATTAGATGGCGGCTGGGGCGGCATCGGCACAGAGAACTGGATTTTGGCTCACGGTGGCAATATTGTGGAGGCCTTCCGATCGTTTTGGGAAGCATCCCATGATAATAACGGTAATGTTATCGACATCGGCAAATTTAGAGAGCATTACAAAATTGTTGATGCCGGCACAAACATCAAAAAATCAGGACACGATAATTACACAGAAAATCTGAGTGAAGGCGGATATCAGAAAATGTTGCAGGCAATAGGTCAATACTTGACTGAGCATCATTTGATCGAAGAGCCTCAGCCCGCCGAACAAACCCCACAGCCAGTAATTGCATAGTCCACCTTGTCGAAATGGCCGCTTTCTGCTAAACTTTGATCGTGCCGAAGTGGCGGAATTGGTATACGCGCACGACTCAAAATCGTGTGGCCTCGTGCCTTGTGGGTTCAAGTCCCACCTTCGGTACCAACATCAGGTGACAATTATGGTTGCCAGCTGATGTTGGTAGTACAAGACTTGGACTTGAAAGGCGCAGGCGCGACTGGCGCCGAGCCGGGGTCGAGCGCGAAATCAGTCATCGACTCTGAAGTCTGAGCGACTTCGTCGCTCAGACTCGAAGAGCAGATTTCGACGCGTGACCAAGTCCCACCTTCGGTACCAAGCCAGCTTGGTTTTAAGGACGCTGACCGTCCTACCACAAAATCACTCAAATAAATCAAGCGATTTTTTTACCTCATTACCTGTTGATTTCAACTGGTTGTGTTCCAGTTAAATCAAATATTTTCGATGGTGCTGATTTCTCGATTTCACCCCAGTCGATAATTAGATCGACTTGTTCCAGTTCTTCGGGCTTGAATTGGGCTTTAATTTCTTCGACTGAGTCACAAGTTGGCCGGCCGGAAAGATTGGCCGAGGTTTGGGCGATGACAAGGTTGGAATGTTTCGCGATATTTAAGATTAATTCGGAATTTGGAATTCGGACAGCGACAGTGCCGTCTCTGACGCATAATTTCGAAAAGTCATCAGTTTTCACATTTAGGACAAATGTGTATGGCCCGAAAATATGCGATTTGATAAAATCTTCGTGATTGATCTCGGCAAAAGTTTCCAGCGCCGGAATTGAGGTTGTGCACAAACCTATCGTTTTATCCAATGGCCGTTTTTTTAGCTCGAAAATTTTTCTGACGGCAATATCATTTTTGGGATCACAAATTAGACCGTAGACGGTATCAAATGGGACGATGATTATGCCGCCATTTCTTATTATCTTGACAGCATCGTCAGTAATTTCTTTGAAATTATTACTTAGTAATTTCTTAACATTCACTTGATTATTCTTTCTTGCCTAATTATCACTACTATAATATAATCAAATCACGATTAAAGAAAGAGGAGCCATGGCGAATATTGAAACTCTTGAGAAAATTGATTTCAAAAAGTTGGATCCAACTGGGATGATCAATCATATTGAATCCTTTCCGAAACTTTGCCGGGATGCATTTGACGAAGCAAAAGATTTTTCTGTTCCCCCTTACTATATTAAGCCGAAGAAAATCGTTCTTTTAGGTATGGGCGGCAGCGGTCAAACCCTTGAAATTGTCAAGGATTTACTATATGAATCAGCTCTAGTTCTTGAATGTGTCCACAACTATATAATTCCGGGTTGGGTAGATAAAGACACCCTGGTTATTGCTAGTTCGTACTCTGGTAATACCGAAGAAGTTTTGACTGGTTTTATCGCCGCTTATGAAAAGGGGGCCAAACTGCTGGCGATTACAACCGGCGGGAAACTGGAAATTTTAGCCAGAAAATATAGTGTGCCGGTCTTTACCTTCGGCTACAAGTCAGTACCACGGGCCGCTTTTCCTTATTTATTCATACCACTTCTCTTGGTTTTACGAAAGCTTGGCCACCTCGAATTCAAGGACGCTGAAATGCAGACAACTTTTGATTTGCTTGATGACTCTTCGCAAAAATATCTAGCTTCAGTTTCAGTTTTTCAAAATCCAGCCAAGATTTTAGCCCAAAAGATTAAAGGCAAAATTCCGGTCATTTATGCCACTGAGAAACTTCATGGTGTCGGGATGAGATTAAAGGCGGCGATGAATGAGAACGGTAAAAATTTTTCTTTTAACGAGGATATGCCCGAATTAAACCATAAATCTCTTGAGGGTTTGGCCAATCCTAAGGGGATGGTTTATATTATGAGCTTGGAGTCAAACTTCGAGTATGACCGCAATCAGATCAGAGAAAATGTCACCGCTGCGGTTTTGGCCAAGTACAAAATTCCGGTTGAGCGAATTAAATTTATTAAGGCCGTTGACCGTCTGACGGAAATTTTTTTACATGTCATGTTTGGTGACTTTGTCTCATACTATCTGGCAATTTTAAATAATGATAATCCTGGCATCAATGATAATGTCGATTATTTAAAAAGCCATCTCGGATAGGTTCTTCTCCTTTGCAAGGAGAAGTTAGAAGAGGTTATATTTGGAGGGAAACACTTGGCTCAGAGTTCTAGTAATCAAAAAAAGATTTTTGGCTTGATCGTCTTGGATGGTTGGGGTGTCGCTCCTGTTTGGGGCGGTAATGCTCTGAGTATCGCCGAGGTAAAGAATTTTAATACTATCACAAAGAAATGTCCCCATACCACATTACTCGCTTCAGGTGAGGCTGTTGGACTACCTGCCAATTCCCCGGGAAATTCTGAAGCTGGTCATTTAAACATTGGGGCTGGTCACACTGTCTATCAGGATCAATCAATTATCACTAAACAGATAATGGATAGTAGTTTTTTTAAGAATCCGGTTCTAATCGAGGCGATCGAATCAGCGCGTAAAAATAAATCCAGACTTCAGATTGTTGGACTTCTGTCAAAGACTGGTACCCACAGTCAAATTACCCATATTTATGCTTTATTGAAATTATGCCAGCAGTTAGATTTTAGAGCAGTATATCTACATCTTTTTACCGACGGTCGTGATTCTAGTTCGATGTCAGGAATCGAGGTTTTGGCTGAACTTGAGGAGCAAATTAAGGAAACAGGTGTCGGTCATATTTCGACAATTATCGGCCGATTTTATGCGATGGATCGAGATAACCGCTGGGATCGGATTAGGGCAGCTTATGATCTATTGACATTAGGCAAGGGGGTGAAGTACAACTCAGCCGGAGAAGTTTTTACGAAATCTTATGCTCGGGGTGTCACTGATGAGTTCATCGAACCAAGTATTATTATTGACAAAAATAAAAATCCGGAACTAGTTTCGGATAATGATAGCGTTGTTTTCTTTAATTATCGTGCTGACCGAGCCAGAGAATTAACTCAGGCCTTTCTCGATCCAGAGATTAGTGAGCAATTACCCAACCGGCGTGTTCTGAAAAATCTTTTTTTTACTTCATTTGTTATGAGTGGCGATACCATACTTGGCAGACGTGTCTTTGCGCCGCAACAAGTTTTGAATCCGTTGGCCGAGCAGTTGTCAGCACAAAATATCCGACAATATCATACCGCTGAAACTGAAAAATATGCCCATGTAACCTATTTTTTGAACGGTGGCCGTGAAAAACCATTTCCAGGTGAAGATTGGACAATGATTCCTTCGCCACGATCGGTGCTGACTTATGATTTACTGCCGGAAATGTCAGCTCAAGCCGTGACTGATACACTGATTAAAGCAATCAGCCGCAATATATATGATTGTTTTATTGTCAATTTTGCTAATGCTGATATGGTCGGCCACACCGGTAATCTCAAAGCGACCGTCAGAGCAGTTGAATTTGTTGATAAATGTTTGGGACAGTTGCTTGACATCGTCTTGCAAAAAAACGGCACGGCTTTTGTCTTTGCCGATCATGGTAATGCCGAAGAGATGGTCAATCCGCGAACCGGTGAACCCGATACTGAACACACGACAAATCCAGTGCCGTTTTCAATTGTAAGTGCCGATCAGCAATATGCTCATGTCAAACTCCGCCGTGATGGTGCTCTTGCAAATATTACCCCAACAGTCTTAAGCCTGATGAATATTCCATATGATCAGGAAAAAATGGCTAAATCTCTTATCG
>JAUSKR010000032.1 GCA_030649445.1 bacterium | reverse complement strand
CGGGAAAATTTTAAAATAGAACCGTTCTATTTCATTTTATCATCAACGCTTTTTTTTACCAGAAGAAGACACAAAAAAAACCGACCTGTCAAAAGTCGGAGTTTCTCATCACAATGTTGTGCGTAGGGCGGGGGGATCCTTGCGGATCCCGCCCGCCCACAGCGACGGCTCACGGCGACTCCCTTCGGACGCCGGTCAAGAGCGCGTTGATGCGTTCCGTCCGCCGTTCCTCGGCGGACTTGATGCGGACGAACTTCGCCCTCGCCCGTTCCGGCGGCGCCCAGATCGGCACTGTCAGCACGTCTCCGGGCCAGAGATCGCGAATGCCACGGTTGTATGGCGAGAGATGCCGATTCAGTCGGCTCAACTCGCTCACCCAGGCATCAAGATTCTGGTCTTCGGAGACATACTGTCGTCCGATTGTCCAGGCGTTTTCACCGTCCTGGACAACGCGTTCGCTGTAGCCGAGTGCAGGGGTTCCGTGCACGCGGTTGATCTCCCGTGGCCATGCGACGCCCAGGATGAACGCCACGATCGCAACCAAGGCAGACCCGGCGAAAAGTTGGATTCTCCGCGACAGTTGCCGCGACCCAGACTCCTCACCGAAGTAACATCGGTTGGGCATTTTCTGCCCTCCTTCTCGGTCGAATCAGACACTATTGCCAAAAATATACTAACAGAAACACTCATTGTTGTCAATAGTGAGCGTGAATTTACGCCGGATTAAACCTCATTATCAGCTCTGTCTCAGGCAATATGGTATAATATAGTGAGAATAAGACTAACGACAAGACTTACGCATTGTAGAGCAAGCTTTAGCTTGTTAGAGCTAAACTAAATAATTTAGTTGTACATTATCCCCACACGCTAAAGCGTGGTCTACGAGGTTTTTGCGTAAGTCCTGTAATGACTAAGGACGAAAGTAAAAAATGAGATTATTAGTAATAGAAGACGACCACAAGATCGCAAATGCAATTAAGAAAGGCCTCAATCAGGAGTCTTATGCTGTCGATGTTTCATTTGACGGCAAGGACGGCTTGGCAACGGCTTTGACGATTGATTATGACCTTGTCATAATTGACCGGATGCTGCCTGGCGTTGATGGTATTAAAGTTTGCCAAGCCCTGCGGGCAAAAAAAATTAATACGCCGATATTATTCCTGACGGCCAAAGACAAAATCTCCGATCGTGTCGAGGGTCTAAATGCCGGTGCCGATGATTATCTAGTCAAGCCCTTTGCATTTGAAGAGCTCATCGCTCGAGTCAGAGCACTTCTGCGGCGGCCAAGCAGAACAGAAGAAACAATTCTGCAAATTGGCGACCTCTTCCTAGATCCGGCTAAATTTGAAGTTGTTAGAAAAAAAACAATAATTAAACTTTCCAGCAAAGAGTTCGCCCTTCTTGAATATATGATGCGCAATCCCAATCGTATTTTGACCAAAGACAATATTATTGCCCATGTCTGGGATTACGATGCTGACATCCTACCCAACACAGTTGAGGTCTATGTCGGTTATCTCAGAAGAAAAATAGACCGGCCATTTCCGAAAAGCCCGAATCTGATTAAAACAGCCCGTGGCTTTGGCTATAAAATTTCCGAATTTCCGGAGTGAGAATTTAAAATTTTAAATTGAAAATTAGCAATGAATCTGCATAAATCCCCTTATTTCCGGTTGACGCTCTTCTATGTCCTGATTGTCATGACCATCAGTATTCTTTTTAGTGTTGTTATCTATAATATCTCCTCAAATGAGCTTGATTCAGGACTTGGTCACCAAATCCGGGCTTTGCAAAACATGAATCAAGTTATTATTATACCGCGGCCGACACAAGAGATTGAGCAAATTCGCCTCGACCAATTAGAACAGAGTCAAAATAGTTTACGACTGGATCTGATCTATTTAAATCTGGTAATTCTCGTTCTATCTTCCGGTCTGAGCTATTTTTTAGCCAAGAAAACGATGCGCCCGATCGAAGAAACGCTCAAAGCTCAAAACTGCTTTACTGCTGACGCTTCGCATGAACTTCGAACACCTCTGACAGCGATGAAAACCGAGGTTGAAGTTGCCCTGCGTGACAAAAATATCAATTTAAACGAAGCAAAATCACTTCTCAAGAGCAATCTTGAGGAGATCGCTAAACTTGAGTCGCTTTCCAATGCTTTGCTAAAAATTGCCAGAAGCCAAGAAACTGTTAAAACAAATTTTGAGCCAATTTCTTTACCGGAAATAGTGACAGAAGCTTATGAAAAGATCGAGATCTTGGCTCGAAAAAAATCAATAATTTTTGAAAATCATTTTAATGATCTAGCTGTTCAAGGTGATCACCAAAGTCTGAAGGAACTCTTCGTTATTTTACTTGATAATGCGATTAAATACTCAGAAGTAAAATCTAAGGTAATAATTACAATTGCCAAAGATAAAAAGCAGGCAATCATCACAATAAAAGATCACGGCATCGGTATTAAGGCCAGTGATCTACCCTATATCTTTAACCGTTTTTATCGCGTCGATAGCTCTCGCTCTAAACAGCAAGTTGAGGGTTATGGCCTTGGCCTCTCAATCGCCAGAAACATTGCCGAAATGCAGGATGGTGTTATCACTGTTAAAAGCCAGCCTGGACGTGGGAGTGAATTTAAATTGATTTTTCCACTTTATCAGTCCTGAGAAATTGTCTTATTATTGATCTAAAATGCTTAAGCATTTTTTCAGGCCATCAATATATGATTGACTTATCATTATTAATAAAAGGAGGGCAAAAGAGTTAAAAACCATCGGTGCTTATGTGTCTACAGGAATGCCGTCTGAAACTAATTAATTAAAAAGTAGATTTACAATTTAATATACTAAATAAAAAACACTTCGCTTTGGCGGAGTGTTTTTTATAATGGAGTACCAGTGTTGCGTAATTGTCATCCTGAGCCGATGTAACTTGGAGGCGAAGGATCTCAGAGATTCTTCGTTGCCTCAGAATGACACTTCGATCCGAATTGCGCAACAGTGGTAATGGAGTATAATTGATGAGTATAAAAAGGTATGTGATTAAATCAATCAAAAAATGAAGTCCTATCGTAAAAAAATTTGTTTATTTTTGATAATATTATTCCTCTGGCTTATTGTTGCGGGAGTTGACTATTTTTATCTGCAACAAAAAAGAACAAAACCAAATGAAATAACAATTCCACCGACAGAGCAAACCTCAACTCCAATAGTGATGCCAACAAATACAGCAGCGCCACAAGCATCGGCCGAATTTTATCCGCCAATTGATCAATTTAAAGAGCAAATCACCAAAAAGTTTTTTGGGGCTTACATCACACCGCAAAATTCTCCCGTTCAGCCAGAGCGTTTCAAGGGCTACCATACTGGCGTCGATGTTGAATATAAAGATGTGACTGCAGATGTTCCAGTTTATGCTTTGGCTGATGGCAAAATTGTCTACTCTGGCTGGGTCTCCGGTTATGGCGGTGTCTTTATGATCGAATTTAATTTAAATGATTCACCGCATACTGCACTTTATGGCCATATCCGGCCAAGCAGTTTGCCACCAAAAAATAAGGCGGTAACAAAAGGTGAGAAACTGGCGGTTTTGGGTACTGGTTACACTCATGAGACAGATGGTGAACGCCGTCACCTGCATTTTGCTATTTTATCTAACAGCCGAATTGATCTACTTGGCTATGTCCAGCAAAAATCTCAACTTTCTGGCTGGATTGATCCGCTGACTCTAGAATATGCCCAACAATAGTTCCTGAGACAAAAACGGGGATATTTCGAGCGAAAAGATTGAAGTGTGAGGAAAGGTAGTCACCACTACCTTGACGAGCAGTTCGTGTTTTGCAGCCGAAATAGAACGTTTGCAGTTATCGGACACTATTATTGGGTATATTCTAAAATTAAGCCCTTTCTCAGAATTAAAAATTAAACTGAATATGGTACTAAGTAGCCCCGTTCTACCATCCTCCCCCGGTAGGGCGGGGCACTTTGATTGGTGTCCGATTATCTGTTAAAATATCGACAGGGCATTTAGACGGGTTTAACAATGAACAGGACACTAACCGAGGAAGATTTAGTCAAAATTTTCTCGTACAAGAACAATGCTGAGAAACGCCATAATTTGTTGTTTCAGTTTTTTTATTATGGGCTGTTTTTCATGTTTTTTATCATTGTTGTCTATGTTGTCATAAATTTTGGCGCCGTTTCAGAGACACTGACATTCTGGTACAAAAGTAATTTCACGACTCAAACAGCCGACCAAACGACGGTTCAAGTCGCCGCGCCGGGTGTGCCGACGCTTGAGAGCGACAAATATACCGTTCCCAACGTCAGCTCAAACCACATTGCCATCCCAGTTGTCGACGTCAATGCTCCGATCACATTTGGCGTCAACAATACAGCCAAAGAGGTCGCCGCCAGTCTTGAAAATGGCGTCATCCAGATCAATGGCACTTCACTGCCCGGCCAAACAGGCAACGTCTACATCACTGGCCACAGTTCGAATTACATCTGGTCAAAAGGCGATTACAATTCTGTTTTCGCCATCCTCGACAAACTTGTTATCGGTGACTTAATTTATATCAATTACAATAACATTGTTTATGAGTATCAAATTTTCGACCGCAAAATTGTATTACCAAATGATACTTCAATGCTCAAGTCAACCATTGATTCAAGACTAACTCTTGTTACATGCTGGCCTATTGGCACTACACTAAAAAGACTGGTTCTGCTGGCAAATCAAATTCATCCCGATCCTAAAAATAATACGGTGCCAAACACTCCGGCCAATTTTCAGTCTTTGCCAAGCGGAAGATGATATTAGTTCAAAGTTAAAAGTCAAAAGTTAAAAGTAGATTATCGAATTGTCGCCACTTTATATTGATCTCCATCCTGAAAATAGAGCTCGGTGCCGCGGTTACCAATGACAAAAATTGTCGGTTTATCAGACGAGAGCGTTGCCAGCAAGGTGTCATTTTTGCCGCTGATTTCGATGACGCGCAGTTCCTTGCCCTGCTGATAGACAATGTGCGACAGATCCGGATACCAAATAGCTTTTTGAATCGTGCCGGCAAACCGGGTCACAAGGTCGCTACCGATCCAAATTTCATGTTCACTGAAGAGCAGTTGATCCGGCGCGTTGGTCGCCAAAACATCGGTCGGCGCGCTGAGCAGCGCGATTTTGTTCTGGTCTATCAGGTCAGCCGTGACAACATCTGAACGAAAAAGAATTATTTTACTATAATCATTGACTGATTGTGATTGAACCTGTAGCTGAAGCTGCCAAGGAATAAAACCGGGCTTAGAGATGGAAATATTATAAAAACCTGGAGTAAGATTCTCGACAAAATTTGAAGATTTGTTTTTACTTAGATTATTCCGGGTCACGGTGACATCGTGCGGCTGAAACTCCAAATATAAAACACCAGTCTTGACAATTTTGAGGGTTGAAAAATTCAGTCGGTAACCCTCGGCATAAAAGATAATGCCAAGTGAAATACATGCAACAATCAAACCGACGCTAAACTGACCAAAAATTATTTTCGGTAGTAATCTAGTTCGGCGATCGTTTCTGACCATTTTCTCCTTTAACCCCTCCCATTTTAAAGGGGAGGGCTGGGTGGGGTTTATATAAAAATAAACCCCTTCTAACTTCCCCTTGAAAAGGGGCAGAACGCTTGTAACTTTACTTGAATTACCTTACAATAATACCAAATATCATTCAATAAACAAATGAGGCGCTATGGCAAGTTTTAAAATAACCGGACAAAAGAATTTAAGTGGAAGTATAATCGTTGGTGGAGCTAAAAACTCCGCTTTGAAAATTTTACAAGCGGCAATTTTGGCCGAGTCATCCTCTATAATTTCAAATGTTCCCAATATTTTAGATATTAATAAATCTATTTCAATTCTCGAAAGTGTGGGAGTCAAAGTCAGTTTTGACAAAAATATCGTTAAGATTGATCCGACTGGTATTAATTCGTCTCATCCGGATGAGAAATTAATGAAGAAATTACGCGGTTCAATTGTCCTGATTGGCGCACTTTTATCAAAATTCGGCCAGGCAGTCTTTTCGGAACCCGGCGGTTGCTTGATTGGCTCACGTCCAATTGATGATCATCTTGATCTTTTTGCACAGCTTGGCGTCAAAATTTCGCAAGATGATTGCACCTACCGCCTTGACGGTTTTCCCAAGGCCGGTAAGGTCATCTTAAATAAAATGAGTGTCACAACAACGGAAAATGCAATTCTCGCAACCGTTTTTTCGAAAGGAACAACCGAGATTCATGTTGCCGCCGCTGAACCTGAAATTGCTGACCTAATCAATTATTTAAATAAGATGGGAGCAAAAATTTCAGGTAGTGGCACACATGTTATCACAGTTGAAGGTGTAGAGAAATTATCTGGTGTTGAATACAAAATTATGCCTGATAGGATCGAAGCAGGCACTTTTGTCATTGCTGCAACTGCGACTAACTCAGAACTTAAAATTGGTCCTGTAATTACTGACAATATGTCACTCTTTTTAAAGAAACTTTCCGATGCCGGAGCCAAATACGAGATCATAAGAAAGAATGGCTTTGAGTTTATCAAAACATTCCACCATAAGGGGTTGATTGCTCAATCAATCGATACCAGACCATATCCCGGATTTTCGACTGATCTACAATCTCCTTATGCTGTATTAATGACTCAGGCGAAGGGCAAGTCTAATATTTTCGAAACAATGTTTGAAGGCAGATTTGCTTATATGGAACAGTTAAAATTGTTAGGTGGTAGAGCTGAGATTATCAATTCACATGAATTTGTTATTGATGGACCAGCTCAGCTCGTTGGCACAACAATTTCCAGCAATGATATCCGAGGCGGAGTTGCCCTGGTCATTGCTGCGTTAGTTGCGCAAGGAGAAACAATTATTACTGATATCGAATACATTGATCGAGGCTACGAAAAAATTGATGAAAAACTTTGTGCCGTTGGAGCTGAGATAGAGAGAATCAGCTAGCTGGTAAGCTTCTCAGCCAGTAAGCTAATAAGTTATTTGATGAAATCCTTAGTTCCAGCTTACAAGCTTAAAGGCTTGATGATATGATTAGAAAAATTGCCATTGATCTTGGGACAAATAATATTCGTGTTTATATTCCCAAAAAAGGGATTGTTATTAGTGAACCGAGCGTTGTCGCTCTTCAAGCATCTAATAATAAAATCATGGCAATTGGGATCGAAGCAAAAAAAATGATTGGCCGAACACCTGAAAGTATCGTTGCTGCTAATCCGCTCAAAGATGGTGCAATTGCCAACTTTCGTATTGCCGAAGCGATGCTTAAACACTATATTGACAAAGTTTCAGGCAGCATCCGTCTTTTCAAACCCGATATTATGGTCTCGATTCCCGCCGGTGTCACCTCAACCGAACGCCGTGCTGTGATTGATGCCTGTAATTCAGCTGGCGCCAAACAAACTTATCTGATCAAACAGCCGGTGGCCGCCGCACTTGGAGCTGGTATTCCTATTGCCATTCCAGCCGGCAATATGATTATTGATATCGGCGGCGGCACAAGCGAAGTTGCAGTAATTTCACTCGGTGACGTTGTTGCTTCGACCTCAGTTCGTGTTGGTGGTAATAAATTTGATGCTGCCATCGCTAACTATATCCGCAAAAAACATAATCTCATCGTCGGCGATCAAACTGCCGAGGAAATTAAAATTAAAATCGGTTCTGCCCAGATCCTCAAGAAAGAACTAAAAATGGAAGCTTCCGGCTCTAACACAATTACTGGACTGCCTGAAAGTGTTATGCTTTCTTCTGCAGAGGTTGCAATTGCGATTAAAGGTCCACTTCTCGAGATTATTAATGCTGTCAAGGACGTCCTTCAAAAAACACCACCTGAGCTGGCTTCCGATATTATGGATAAAGGTGTGATTTTGACTGGTGGCGGCGCTCAACTTCGAAATATTGACGCACTCCTGACTAAGGTCACCGGTGTGCCTTGCGAAGTTGCCAATAATCCGACTGAATGTGTTGTGAAAGGATCGGGAATCGCACTTGAGAATCTTGACGCCTTTAAGAAATCGGTCTTATGGGCCAAGGAATAAAATGATTATCGGCATTGACGCGTCAAAAGCAGCAAAAGAAGCGCGAACCGGCGTTGAGAATTTTGTTTATCAACTGGTTTTAAATCTGGCAAAAATCGACCAGCATAATACTTATTTTCTCTATACCAACGCTCCGCTGCCGACTGAATTGAAGAAGCAGGTCAATTTTATCGAAAAATTAAATCGCAAAAAGCGTTTTTGGAATCACTTGTTTTTACCCCTCTCTGTCCTCAAAGCTCCCTGTGATGTTTATTTACAGCCAACTGATAAAATCCCTGGGTCAGCTAATAAAAAAACAGTTGCGGTTGTTCATGACTTGGCTTACAAGCATTTTCCAGCTGCCTATTCGACGTCTGAAAAACTGCGTCAACTTCGGACTCTAAAAAATTATGCTAAATATGCCAAAAAAATCATTTGTGTCAGCCAGTCGACCAAAAATGATTTGATCAAGTATTATCCAAACTTAAAATCAAAAATTGAAATTATAGCGCTGGGATATGATCCCGAAATGTTTCATCCTTTTGAAAATCCCCGTGATTTGCTCAAAATTGGCTGTCCCTACATTCTTTATGCCGGCCGGATCGAAGAGCGGAAAAATTCTTTACGTTTGATTCGAGCATTTTTGAAACTCAAAAAAGAAAATAATATTCCACATAAATTAGTTTTAGCAGGTGATCCGGGCTTTAATTTCGAATCAATATTTAATCTGATCAATGGCTCTGACATATACTCAAATAATATTGTCTTGCCTGGTCACATAAACCATGACCGACTTCCTGAAGTTATCGCCCGGGCTGATGTTTTCGCCTTTCCGACTCTGTATGAGGGTTTTGGCTTGGCTGCCCTTGAGGCGCTTGCTTGTGGAGCCGCCGTTGTCACTTCAAATACTTCATCTCTGCCAGAAATTGTCGGCGATGCTGCACTGCTTTGTGATCCTGAAAATGTCGATGACATTGCTGACAAAATATACAAATTTATTAGTGATGAAAAATTACGGCAAAAATATTCTGTCGCTGCAATCAAACAGGCAGAATATTTTTCCTGGACGAATACAGCAACGCAAGTCTTAAAAATCTTGGAGAAACTATGAAGGTGGCAATTGTTTGCGATTTTTTAACTAAACTTGGTGGTGCCCAAAAAGTACTTCTTTCTCTTCACGAACTTTATCCTGACGCTCCGGTTTATTGCCTGCTCTACGACGAAAAGGGGACAAAGGGGCAATTTAAAGATTGCCAAGTTATACCTTCAAGTTTACAAAAACAGCCGGCATTTTTGCGCCACCGGCCAAAACTATTGGTCGGTAAATTCGCCAAAGCTGTCGAAGAATTCGATCTATCAAAGTATGACATTGTCATATCTTCCAATGATTCATTTTCACACGGTGTCATCACTAAGCCAGAAACTTTTCACCTTTGTTACTGCCACACCCCAACTCGTTATCTCTGGGACTGGCACTCAGAATATCTAGTTGAAAATAATTTGGGTTATAGTTTAAAAAGTTTGTTTGTCCGAAATTTACTTCACAAGCAACGTATCTGGGATCGTGTTTCGGCTGACCGCGTTGACCATTTCGTCGCTAATTCCGAGAATGTCAAAAAAAGAATTAAAAAATATTATTTGCGTGATGCCGATGTCATCTATCCGCCAGTCGAAGTGGCGGAAATTAAAATGGCGACAGAACCGCCGCAGGACTACTATTTAATAGTGTCGCGCCTCGAGCCATATAAAAAAATTGATCTGGCGATTGTGGCCTGCAATAAATTAAAAAAGAAGCTGATTATTGCTGGCGCTGGCTCAAACAAATCTTATTTGAAATCGATAGCTGGTTCAACGATTGAATTTGTCGGCTGGAAAAGTGATAGGGAGTTGTATGATTTTTACCGAAACTGCAAGGCCTTTCTCTTTACCGGCGAGGAAGACTTCGGCATCACCCCTGTTGAGGCGATGGCAGCCGGTCGGCCGGTGATCGCTTTCAAAAAGGGCGGTGCGCTCGAAACAGTTATTGACGGCAAAACCGGTTTATTTTTTACCGATCCAACTACAGAGTCTTTGGCCGACGCGATTTTGCTGTTTGAAAAAAAGTATGACGATTTCATATCGGAAAATTGCCGCCACCAGGCGGAAAAATTTACCAAAGAACTATTTATGACAGAGATGAAAAAGCAGGTTGAAGCCGGCTATATCAAGCATCAGGAGATGATCAGTCATGTCTAGACAAACCGTCGACATTCTCGGTGTTACAATTGATAATGTTTCCTTGTTCGAAGCTGAAAGCAGGTTGATCGGTTTTGTCGAGTCAAATCAC
The DNA here is from genome assembly GCA_030649445.1 of bacterium. Taxonomy (GTDB): domain Bacteria; phylum Patescibacteriota; class UBA1384; order XYA2-FULL-43-10; family 1-14-0-10-43-13; genus 1-14-0-10-43-13. The sequence goes on along the minus strand of JAUSKR010000032.1, from coordinate 13,152 downwards.
AAATCGATTATTACCACACCAAACACTGAATTTATTATCCGCGCCCAAACCGATGATGAATTCCGTGATATTTTGAATTTGAAATCAAAACTGAATCTACCCGATAGCTATGGCGTGCTCTGGGCCGCCCGTTTTCTGTCGCTGGTAACGCCAAAAAATAAGTATCTTAAATTTATTTTAACACCGGTTATTTGGCTTCTGTCCTTGATATTTCTGCCGGTAATGCCAAGATTTTATCACCGCCCGCTTCAGGAAAAGATTTCCGGCTCCGATTTTATCTGGTCGATTGCCAAAGTCTCCGCCATGAATAAATATCGGGTATTTCTCTTTGGCGGTGGCGCCACTGTAGCTGAACGTGCTGCGCTTAAGCTTCAAACTGATGTCCATGATTTGCGGATTGCCGGCGTCTACCCGGGGGATTTGACCAAGCCAACGGCGGAAATAATTGAGGCAATTAACCGTTCCCGCGCTGACATAGTTTTGGTGTGTCTTGGCTCACCAGTTCAGGAGAGATGGTTGGCCGAGAATCTGGCCAAAACTTGCTGTAAAGTTGGGATTGGCCTCGGTGGCACTTTTGATTTTATTGCCATAATTGTCCCACGCGCGCCTCTCTGGATGCGCCGGAGCGGTCTCGAGTGGCTTTACCGCCTCTTCGTCGAACCCAAGCGCCTCCGCCGCCAATTCGCCCTGCCCAAGCTGGCCTGGCTCGTTTTGAAAGAAAAACTGGCAACCAAATAGCATTTTCAGATCCTTTGAATTTTATGGTTTGTAAATTTGTTGGTTCTAGCTGTATAATTGAAGTACTAAAAAAGCAGGGAAAAAATGGCTCTTGATAAAAATGACTTAAAAGCAATCAAAGAAATCGTTGCAGGAACAGTTGACTCTCGCATGACAAAGTCGGAAACGTATTTGAAAGATTATGTTGATTTTTCTGCCGAGAAATCTGAAATTAGAATTACAGACAGATTCGGAAAAGAAGCCGGGGCACTGAAAAAAGATATTGTTGAGATCAAAGCCGACATTAAAGATATCAAACAAAATGTAGACGACATAATCGAGACGAACCAGAAATTTCTCGACATTCTCGGCAATCACGATAACCGAATCCGCCGCGTTGAGGCAAAAGTAGCCGCGAAAAGAATTTAAAGCAATTGCGTGAAAAAACCCTAATAGTTCTATTGAAAAATAGACCGTTCCATGGTATGGTTTTAGGTATTGTTGAGCGCGTCGTTCTATATATTTAATGGATATATAGAATGAAGCGGTCAATGATCCGCTCCACGGAGCGTTTCCCATGGCCGATCCGTCGGTGAGAGGAGCTTGCGATGAACAAGCGACGGAATTGCAGACAGACAATAGTGCAGCTGTGCATTAAAGTCGAAGAAACAAAAAAGGTGTGGAACTACCATGTGGAATGTTTCGCCGCTGTCTTGTTTGGTCTGAGCATAGGAGCTCTGTACAACTACCTGCGTGGTAACCAGCCAATTGTGACTTTAAGCATGATCCTTCTGTACACACTCAGGACTCATTGCTTACTGCCAATGAAAAAGCGCCGATTAGTGAAGAAAATTGCTCGACAACTTCGGGCACTCAATCAGAATGAGAGGACAGGGTTGCGTCGCGATCTCGAAGCTGAATCCGACCGTCTCCAGTCTGAACAAGATAACCAAGAGCCACGTCAACGCCGCAGAACCTCCCAAGAGTTGATGGGAATTTACGCGGCGATGGCCTATCTTCATGAAACCGTCGAGCTACCCAACGGCACCATCAGCCGCCTGACCGGCGGCGAGCCAAGCGAGACCGCCGCGCGCGGCTTGTCGGAAGTGCGGGTGCGAGATGGGGGATAAGACCAAAATCCGGGGCGGTGGTTCTTAATAGTCTTTGAGTCCCACCGCCCGATCGGAAATTTTTTTCTTGACATTCAACGAATTTTCAGCTAAATTATAAATGATGCTAGTGGTCCTTCGGGCCACTTTATTTTTTGCTTTAAATATACAAAGACATTCTTGAACTCTGTGCTATAATTAAATTCAGAAACATTGACGAGGAGAAGTTATGAAACAAGTCAGCCCATTCATGTTGGCAATTGAAGACATTTGTGAAGAAAAAGGTTTGGATAAGAGCATTATTTTGGAAACTGTCGAAGCTGCTTTAGCTGCTGCTTATCGCAAAGACTATGGCAAGGCTAAACAGATTATCCGCGCCAAGCTCGATCCGGAAACCGGCCACGCCGAGATGTTCCGTATCTATGATATTATAGAAGACCCGGAAGAAATCAAAGAACACGAACACGAATTAACTCTTGACGAAGCTAAAGAGATTGATAAAACCGCTGAGATCGGCAAAGAAGTTATAGTGCCATTGCCTCATCAGGAGGAGTTCGGTCGGATCGCCGCTCAAACTGCCAAACAAGTTATCATTCAGCGCATCCGTGAAGCCGAAAGAGATCTATTATTTACTGAGTTCAAAGACAAAGAAAACAAAATTGTCAACGCAACCGTTTCCCAAATCGAGGGCCGCAACGTCATCGTCACGCTTGGTAAAGTCAACGGCATACTTTACCCTTCTGAGCAAATTCAAAGTGAGCGTTATCATCTCGGACAGCGACTAAAAGTTCAGGTCAAAGAAGTTTCTCAATCAGTCAAAGGTCCACAAATTATTGTCTCACGCAGTGATGAAAATCTGATCCGTGGCCTCTTTGAGATCGAGGTACCGGAAATTTTGGCTGGCACAGTCGAAATAAAAAACATTGCTCGCGAAGCCGGTTACCGAACTAAGATCGCCGTCATTGCCACCGAAGAAAAAATTGATCCGGTTGGTTCATGCGTCGGCCAACGCGGCACCCGGGTTCAGGCCGTCCTTGACGAGATCGGTCTGGAAAAGATTGACATCGTTCTGTGGGATGAAGATGTTGAGCAGTTTATTATGAACGCACTGTCACCGGCCAAAACCCGCCAAATTTCTATTTCATCCAAGGATAATAAAGCGACTGTTTATGTTGACACTGACAACTTATCTCTGGCTATTGGTAAAAACGGCCAAAATGTCCGCTTGGCTTCAAAATTGACCGGCTGGGGAATTGATATCAAGCCACTGGAGGACAGAGAGGCTGACTCTGAAAACGTGGAGGAGGAAAAGTCCGAAGTGAAAAAAAAGACGACCGTCAAAAAAGAAAAAGTCGCTCCAAAAAGGACAAAAAAATCCGTTAAAGCCAAGAAATAATCTTCCTACCTGAAATTATTATCTCTTTCATCTAGAGTTTGCTCGATGACTGGTGGAGGCGCAATTTAGTAATTTTAAGGATTAATAATGGACAATGATATATTCAAAAAATTTACACCAAACCTAAAGAAGACTCTGATCGATGCTGAGAAAATCGCCCGAGACCGGAATATCAATCAGGATACAGAACACCAGCTGATGGCGATCTTGCAAAACAAGGACACGCTTGCAGCCGAGATTCTAGCTAGCTTTGATGTGACTGTTGACCGGGTTGAGCTGATCTCTTCGCTCATCTCACACAAAAACAGTGATAACCCGTCGATAATCACTGATTCAGCTAAGAAATCTATCCAGCTGGCTGTTCAAACTGCGTTGAAATATCACCACGCCAATGTTGGTTCGGAACATCTGCTTCTAGCTCTAATTTCAAATAAAATATTTAATTCTTATCTTATTCTCGAGAGAATCGGTGTTGAGCCGAGAAAAATTAGAAAACAAGTCGAAGCAATTTTTTCCGGCATCAATAAATCTTTTAACCAAGTGAATACCCAGCCAAATATCAGCCCGATGATAAATCCGCAAAACCTACTCGAAGATGATGGTTTTGATGAGCCGTTTTTTGGAACAATGCCGCAAATCCCAGGACTCTCAAATCAACCACAAAAGAAAGAGTCAACTTTGGATATTCACTCGACTAATTTGACAACTCTAGCCCGCAACAAAAAACTTGATCCTGTTATCGGCCGTGATAGAGAAATTCATCGGCTGATTCAGACTTTGTCGCGCCGAACGAAGAACAATCCCGTCCTCGTCGGCGAGCCGGGCGTCGGTAAAACCGCCATCGTCGAAGGTTTGGCCCAGAAAATTGTCCGAGGAGATGTGCCGGAGAAAATTACCGATGCTGAAATTCTTTCTCTCGATCTTGGTTCGATCTTAGCTGGAACGATGTATCGGGGTCAATTCGAAAGCCGGGTCAAGAAAATTTTGGCAGAAATTGAAAAACGCCAGAATATTATCCTCTTCGTTGATGAAATTCATATGATTGTCGGCGCTGGTTCGACAGAAGGCTCTGTCGACGCCGCCAACCTCCTCAAACCGATGCTGGCCAAGGGCAAGCTTCATTTGATTGGCTCGACTACATTCAATGAATATAAGAAATATATCGAAAAAGATGCCGCTTTTGAACGCCGATTTCAGCCGATTAAAGTCGCTGAGCCGTCAAAAGAAGAAACACTAAAAATTTTACAGGGCATCAAGGGCTATTATGAAGAATTTCACAAGGTTAAATATGCGCCGGAAGCGCTCCTGGCAGCTGTTGACTTTTCAACCCGCTATATTCATGATCGCTCCTTACCAGACAAGGCAATCGACCTAATTGATGAAGCTGGCGCTGCCAAAAATTCTCACATCAAAAAAGCTGATCCTGTCACACCGCTCAAAAAAGAGTTAATGAAAGTTTTAAAGGAAAAAGAAAGTCTGATTATTGCTGAAAAATACGAAGAGGCGACACTGTTGCGGGAAAAAACCATTAAACTTCAGGACAGAATTCAGTTGCTTGGTTCACGAAAACCGCTTCAGCCCGAAATTATTGTATCGATGCAGGATATTGCTGATCTCGTCTCAGAGTGGACAGGTGTGCCGGTGACAACAATGACCTTCGAAGAGAAAAAAAACTACCTCAATCTCGAAAAAAAGCTCAAGCATTTCGTTATTGGTCAGAATGAAGCAATCTCAGAATTAGCCAAAGCGATCAAAAGAGCACGAACCGGTATTGCTAATCCGGCCCGGCCGATCGGTTCATTTATTTTCTTGGGGCCGACTGGTGTCGGCAAGACTGAACTGGCCAAAGTCTTGGCAAAAGAAATTTTTGGCACCGACAAAGCCCTGGTCAAGATTGATATGTCGGAATTTTCTGAGAAGCACAATGTTGCCCGTCTGATCGGGGCGCCGGCTGGTTATGTCGGTTATGAAGAAGGTGGCAAGTTAACCGAAAAAATCCGCCAGAATCCGTATTCTGTCATTCTCTTTGACGAAATAGAGAAAGCTCATCCGGAAGTTTTCAATATACTCTTGCAGATAATGGACGACGGCACACTAACCGATGCCAAAGGCCGAAGCGTTGACTTCAAAAATACTATTATAATAATGACTTCGAATCTTGGCACTGATATTATCAGGCGCCAAGCCGCCATCGGCTTTGGCCATTCTAAATCGGACCAGAATAAGTATGAAATGATGCGCGACAATGTCATCGAAACGGTCGAGAAAACTTTTCGACCGGAATTTATCAATCGGCTTGACAAAATCATTGTCTTCTCGTCTCTAAATAAAGCAACGGTCCGCAAAATTGTTGATTTGCAACTGGCCGAATTAATCAAACGACTCGAGAATAAAAAAATTAAACTTATCGTTCCGGTCAAAGTCCGTAACCTAATCGCTGAAAAAAGTTACTCTGAGGATTACGGCGCCCGTCCTGTCCGTAAATTCATCACCGATTATATCGAAACACTTCTCTCGGATAAACTGCTTGAAGCTGAAATAACTGAAGAAACTGTTATAAAACTGGCGATTAAAGACGGCAAAATCAATTTGGAACAAACAGCACAATAGATTCAGGGTTGTTATATTTGATTTCTGATTTTAATATTGATACTATTGCCGCTATAAGCTTCTGCGACAATATTTAGAATAATTAATTCTAACTGTGTAAGGACTCCATATGGCCAAGCAAATGTATCAGACCGCGCGCGGAACGAAAGATACCTTGCCCTCAGAACAACCCTACTGGGCAGAAATTAAGCGAGTGACCGAAAAAACTCTTCTCGGACTCGGATTCAACCGGATTGATCTGCCTCATTTCGAAGCGGCTGATATTTTTTCTAAGGGCATCGGCATGGAAACCGATATTGTTTCAAAAGAAATGTTCTACATCGAGTCACGGACTGATGATGAGACAATTAAATTGGCTCTGCGGCCAGAAGGCACAGCCGGCGCCGTCCGTTCTTATATTCAAAATGGCATGGTAAGCTGGTCCCAGCCGGTCCGGCTTTATTACATCGGTGCAATGTTCCGACGTGAGCGGCCGCAAAAGGGACGTTTCCGCGAATTTTATCAAACAGGAGTTGAAATTTTTGGCGATGATTCAGCCAAAGCCGATTATCTTTCCATTATGTCGGCTTGGGAGATTTTGAGCCGATTGGGCTTAAAAAATTTACTGGTCTATACCAACTCTATTGGTTGTTCAAATTGCCGACCGAAATACATTGTCAAATTGAAAAAATATTATAAAGAAAAGACCGCCAAACTTTGTCCTGATTGCCAAAACCGCTATGAGGCTAATCCGTTGAGACTACTTGACTGCAAAGAGGAAAAATGTCAAGTTTTGACCAAATCAGCCCCGACGATGCTTGATAATCTCTGCACTGATTGCAAACAACATTTTCAGCAAACACTCGAGTATCTTGATTATTTTAATATTCGCTACGACCTCGACCCTACTCTTGTCCGCGGCCTCGATTATTATACCCGGACAGTTTTTGAAATCGTTGAAAAAAATGACAAGGGCCGGCGAAATACGATTGTCGGTGGCGGCCGCTATGATAATTTAGTTGAATTACTTGGTGGTGTCAGCACTCCAGCCGTTGGCTATTCCTTCGGCATTGAGCGGGTGATTAATTTAATGAAGGAGCAAAATATCACACCACCTAAACTCCGCGGCGTCGAAGTTTGCATCCTCCAACTCGGCGACCGAGCCAAAGAGGTGTCCAAAAAAATTTACGATTCACTCTCCAAAGAAGATATTAATGTTTATTTTGTGCCAAATAATGATGGCATCCGGCCACAGATTCGCACTGCCGTCAAGCTTGGCGCCACTTATGCCGTCATCATCGGCCAAAAAGAAGCACTTAACGATGAAATAATTCTTCGCGACTTGACATCTTCGTCTCAAGAAGTTTTTTCCTCAAAAATTATTGCCGAAGAAGTTAAAAAACGGCTTGTTAAGTGTGAATGTCCCTAGTTTATAAAGTTCCTAAAGTAAAAAGTTCATAAAGTGAGCCACTTTCAATTTCGACGGTTGCAAGCGCATGTGGCTTTGAGAGCCCCGAAGGGGACTCTTCGGGTTGCCTAGAAATTGATAATGGCGAACGAATTATGAAATATATTTATTTGATTCTCGATGACATCCGGTCGATGGAAAATGTCGGCTCGATTTTTCGAACCGCCGATGCCGCTGGCGTCAAAAAGATCTATCTCTGCGGCATCACGCCGCGTCCACCGCGGAAAGAAATTGATAAAGCAGCTCTCGGTGCTGTCGATTTTGTCGAGTGGGAATATGCAGAGAATGTCAAAACCCTAATTTCAAATTTCAAAAAAGCAGGGATAAACGTCGTCGCCCTCGAACAAGACACCCGCTCAATTAATTACAGGCATTTTTCCCCAAAATCCCTAAATTCCCCAACCGCGCTAATTGTAGGAAATGAGGTAGCCGGAATTTCTCCAGAAGTTCTCGACCTTTGCGATGCTATCGTCGAAATCCCGATGCACGGCCAGAAGAATTCTCTCAATGTCGCCGTCGCCACTGGCATTATTTTATATAAAATAATTGAATGAAATTAAAAATCGAAAAATTGATCTATGAAGGATGGGGGATCGGGCATGATGAAAAGGGCATGGCTATTTTTGTTAAAAAATCAGTGCCGGGTGATATTTTGGAAGTAAAAATTATCAAAGAAAAAAAGACCTATGCCGAGGCGGTAATTAAAAAAATAATTAAACCTTCACTGCAGAGAATCGAACCACCCTGTCCGTATTTTAATCTTTGTGGCGGATGCGAACATCAAAATATTGACTATGCAGATCAGTTGAAATTTAAAGATGAAATTTTTCGCGAGACACTAGAGCGTGCCGGAATTAAGACTGAAATATTGCCAATTATTCAGCCGTCAGAGCCGTTTTATTATCGCAACTCAATCCGTTTCTTTTTAATTGAAAAAGAGGATGTCCAGAAAGTTTTCACCCGCCACAATTATCTCTATGCTGATGGATTGGTTGAAGCTGAGAGTTGTTTGCTTCAATCTGAGTATTCAAATAAAATTTTAAAGACTATTGCCAAAACTCTCAATAGTTCAGACAAAAAACTTGGTTCACTCTATCAGGTTAAAATACGCGAGGGTAAAGCGACTGGCGATTTTATGGTCGAATTAATTACCGATAGCGACACATTGCCGTTTGAAAATGAGCTCAAAGGCGTGCTGAAAAAGATGATAAAAATCAAATCACTTTATCATACTATTTCATACGGGCGGTCACCCCAAAATATTAAGAGGCGGATGCTGTCTGGTTCGCCGATTATCTATGAAAAGATTGGTAAATACACCTTTCAAATTTCCCCTGAATCTTTTTTTCAAACCAATTCACTCGGGGTAAAAACGCTCTACAACAAAATTAAAGAATTTACTGATGTTCAGATGGGGGAGACAGTTCTCGATCTTTTCTGCGGCACAGGTACAATTGGTATTTATCTCTCGACACTGGCTAAGGATGTCGTTGGCATTGAATTAGTTCAAAGTGCTATCAACGACGCAAACGCCAATGCGAAAATAAATAACATAAAAAATTGTGAATTTGTCTGCGCAGACACCAATAAATGGCTGAGTAAAAATAAAACGGTTAAATTTGACAAGATCATCGTCGACCCACCTCGCGCCGGCTTAAGTAAGGATTTAATTAAATTACTTTCGTCTTTAGACTTTAGTCTTTTAACTTACATTTCCTGCAACCCCGCCACTTTTGCCCGCGATATCAAAGAATTTGAGAGTTGTGGTCTAAAATTAAAAAAAGTCCAGCCACTGGACATGTTTCCCCAAACTCATCATCTCGAATGTGTCGGAATAATTTCTAAAAAGGTTTAAACCTTGTCCGGCGCTTCTGCGTTGCAATGCAGATGGGCGCCGGACCGGCAAGATGAAGCGAGACAGGGCACGGCGTGGAGGTGCCTACGTGTTGACATTGCTGTCCGTCCGGCATGGCTGTTCAACGATCTCAGGGAGGTGGGTGGGGGCCTCTCCTAGTCGCTAAACGAGGGCGCACACCTCTTGCCTACCGGCGGGCAGGACAGAAACGCATCACGATGCTCTGTCTCGCATTCAATATAATACACTTTTCTGCGAAATAATCAATAGTTTTACCAATAATTCAGCACAAAAAAAGCCCGACGATGAGTCAGACCTATTATTTCACGCTCGTGCAGTATTAAAACTCAAAAAAACTTTGGGGTGGTCGGGTCCCGCGCGAACGCGGGAACCGACTGAATCTGGCGGTGGGACAAGGCAAATACATCAACTGACAGAACAGAAGCAGCTAGTTGAAGCGCAAGTGAGCGCAGTTCACCCTGGTTCACCCGGGTTAAGCGTGCCTTCTGCTGGTAGTTGGAAACTCACCCCGTCCCACCTACTGTCGATAGTATTCTTTTGCATTTGCCTTGTCAATAAAAAGTTATCCACAGTTTTTGTTTGACTTTTGTACGGGCTTTGTTCGATAATGTAAAAGTGATCAACCCGAACACATCAGTTAAAAGCTAAAAGTTTAAAGTTAAAAGTATGGAACCATTAACAAAAAAACAAAAAGAAATTTTGGAATATATCCGCGGATTTATCGCCGAAAATGGTTATGCTCCGAGCTATCGTGAAATTGCCATTTTTTTCGAGCTGTCTTCAACAGGAACAATCGCTGAATATATCAATATCTTGGAAGACAAGGGTTATCTAACCAAAGAGGCGATGGAGGCGCGAGCGATCCAATTAACTCCAAGTTTTGACGACGGTGTCGAATTACACTCGATTCAATTGCTTGGCATTATCGACGCTGGTCGTCCGATCGAGGCAATCAGAACCAATGAAACGATTGATATTCCTCGGGATATGATGGGACGCCGGACTTTTGCCCTCAAGGTCCGAGGCGAATCGATGATTGATGATGGCATTTTAGAAGGGGATTATGTCATCATCGAGCAAACATCTTCGCCGAAGAATGGTGATATTGTTGTCGCCCTGATCGATAATTCTAATGCGACACTAAAGCGTTTCTATCTTGAAAAAAACAATATCCGGCTTCAGCCGGCCAATAAAACAATGAAACCAATGCTCTTCAAAAAGAGCCGCGTCACCATCCAGGGCCGGGTCAAGGGCGTAATCCGAAAATTTTAAATAATTCCCCATATTCTCACAGAGCTAAATTATGGACAGATTTTTTGATTCTGCTATAATTTAGATGTGTAATTAAAGAGAGGGACTATGGGCATTGCTGACGACATCTCAGCTCGGCGGGAAAAACAGGCAGCACCATCCGGACTTGATAGCTTGGGTGCTTCTGGTGATATTCCGGCCAGAGAAAACCAGATTGAGTCGAAGGAAAAAGAGGTTGAGGCAATTTTCAAGCCGAAGCTGGCAACAAATGACGGTTTCTTTCCTCCGTCGAGGGCGGCGGGGCAGAAAAAGGCCGACATTGTCATCGAAGCCGAGCCGGCAAAGCCAGAAAAGCCGCTTCTTGGCCGCATTCTAAACCGCAAGGTGATTGTTGTTTTGTTGCTCATCGTCGTTGCCGGATTGATTTACCAATATCGCGGCCAGATCAAAAAACTGATTTCCGGAGATTCGGCTACCTCAACCTCCGATAGCGACGCCGTCACAATCGTCCCTCAGGATTATACCTCCGGCGCTAGCACACCGGCTTCGTCCACTGACACATCGTCCTCCACCGCGCCGGCCACTACTCCAGCTTCAACCGAGGCAACAGCCCCAGCCGCGGCTCCGGCGGCAACGACACCAACTGCCACCAACAAAGCCACTCTGACGATCGACCTCCTAAACGGCAACGGCATCCGCAATTACGCCAGCGGCATCAAGAAAACCCTGACCGAGGCCGGCTATACTGTGACGGCAATCGGCAACGCCTCTAAATTTACTTACGCTACTTCCTTTATTTACTACAAAACCGGCTTCGAAACCGCGGCGACCGAACTAAAAAGCGTTTTATCAACCCGCTCAATCACCGTCGAAAATAACGACACAATCTGTAAAACTTATGACATCGTCATAATAATCGGGAAAAAATAATTCCAATATGAATATCTTGGTTCAAATATTTTCTTTTTATGATAAACTCCTTTTAGGTCTTCCAACTAATATCCAGTTTTTTGTCGCTATAATTTTATTAGTTTTGATTTGTTGGTCGTTCTATTCAATTTTTACCCATGGCCACTGGATTTTTATCGCCATTTTTGTCATTCTTTTTCCAGGCACCTGGCCGGCGATTAAAACAATCGGCACAATCACCTGGCAGGTAATTTTGTTTTTACTTGTCAGAATTCAAATTAATTTATAGGAAATATATATGGACGAAACTAACGCTTTTGATAATGCAATAAAACAATTAGAATCAGCTTCAAAATTTTGTACATGTGATAGAAATCTGGTTGAGATTCTGAAATACCCCCAGAAAATCATTGAGGTGACAATTCCACTGCAAATGGATAACGGTAAAATTAAAGTTTTTACTGGATACCGGGTTCAGCACAATAATGCCAGAGGGCCATACAAAGGTGGTGTCCGTTTTCATCCAGCGGTCAACCTCGAAGAGGTCAAGGCCCTGTCACTTTGGATGTCAATGAAGTGTGCTGTTGTTAATATCCCTTTCGGTGGTGCTAAAGGTGGTGTTATTGTCGATCCTAAAAAATTAACAGCCCATGAAATCGAACACCTGACCCGAGGATATATTGATAAAATTTTTGAATTTATCGGTCCGATGAAAGACATTTTGGCACCGGATGTTAATACCAACGCCCAAACGATGGCCTGGATTATGGATGAATATTCCCATATCTCCAGAGAGCACTCTCCGGCCGTTGTAACTGGTAAGCCGGTTGACAATGAAGGATCACTGGGCCGAGACACGGCCACGGCCATGGGCGGCAAGTATGTTTTAGTCGAGTATTTAAAAACTAAAGGTCTTGATATTCAGTTGCTATCTGTCGCCATCCAGGGTTTTGGTAATGCCGGTTACAATATTGCCAAATTGCTTCATGAAGAGGGAGCGTTAATTGTTGCTATTGCTGACTCCAAGGGAACAATATATAATGAGACCGGCATTGATCCGACTGCGGCGATGAAATTTAAGCTCAAGCACGGCAGTATTAAAAATATGCCGGAAAGTATAGAAATAAAAACGGAAGATCTGTTCAGTCTTAACTGCGATATTCTTATTCCGGCAGCTCTCGAGAATGCTATTGATCATAAAAATGCTAAAAATATTAAGGCTAAAATTATTTTAGAGTTGGCCAATGGTCCTGTTACCCCTGAGGCCGACCTGATTCTGAAGGACAAAGGGGTCAACATTATTCCTGACATTTTGGCCAATTCCGGTGGCGTGACTGTCAGTTATTTCGAGTGGGTCCAAAACCTCTCCAGAGATTACTGGACCCTTGAAGTAGTCGACAACAAATTGAAAGAGATTATGTTGAAGGCATTCAATGACATCCATGATTTTGCTAATTTAAAAAAATGTACGCTACGTGAAGCAGCTTTTGCTCTTGCTATCACACGGATTTGCCTTGCGACCAAAAACAGAGGAATTTTGTCATGAGTGAGAAGAAAGTGGAAAAAAAAATAAAGTATGATGTTGTCATAATTGGTGGCGGACCGGCCGGCCTGACTGCGGGAATTTATTCTGCTCGCCGCCAACTTAAAACTTTAATTTTGACCCGCGACATCGGTGGCCAAATCACCAAGACTAATATTATTGAAAATTACCCCGGTTTTGAATTGATCTCCGGTATCGACCTGGCTCAAAAAATGTTTGAACAAGCAAAAAAGTGCGGTGCTGAAATTCAGTTTGATGAAGCCAAAAAAATCGTAAAAACTAAAACCGGTTTTA